>NBLX01000027.1 GCA_002084705.1 Desulfobacteraceae bacterium 4572_35.1 | reverse complement strand
AGCCTACTGATCTCTGGCGGGCAAACCACTGTCGCTAACCTTTTTTATAATATGACCACCCGGCATGTTGGATTGGTTGGCATGTGGGATGTCGTTGCTTTTGACGAGGTCGCCGGCATCAAATTTAAAGATAAAGATGGTGTGCAGATTATGAAAGATTATATGGCTTCGGGATCTTTTGCCCGAGGCCGTGATTCTATTGAAGCGAAAGCCTCCATGGTGTTTGTCGGTAATATCAACCACAGCGTTGATACGATGGTTAAAACCAGTCATCTGTTTGCGCCATTTCCCGATGCCATGATCGACATGGCTTTTTTTGATCGCTTTCATGCCTACCTTCCGGGGTGGGAAATCCCCAAAATGCGCCCCGAGTTTTTCACCGACAGTTACGGTTTGATTACCGATTACCTGGCTGAATTTATGCGCGAAATGCGTAAACACAATTTTTCGGATGCGATTGATAAATATTTCAAGCTGGGCAACAATCTTAATCAACGTGATGTGATTGGGGTGAGAAGGACTGTTTCCGGCCTATTGAAGCTGCTATTTCCCCATGCAAAATATCAAAAAGATGATGTACGCATGTGCCTGACGTACGCGCTTGAATTGCGCCGCCGTGTTAAGGAGCAATTGAAAAAGTTGGGCGGAATGGAATTTTCTGATGTTCATTTCAGCTATATCGACAATGAAAGCCTTGAGGAGTTTTTTGTTAATGTACCGGAGCAGGGCGGAAGTACGTTAATCCCTGAAGGGATGGCGAAACCTGGTGTTGTTCATCTTGTTGCTATGGGGTCAATGGGGCATATCGGGCTGTATCGCTTTGAAACCCAGATGATGCCGGGGAGTGGGCGTCACACTGTTACCGGGATGGGCTCGGATACTGTCGCCAAGGAATCGGTACGTATCGGATTTGATTATTTTAAAGGCAATATCGCCCGCATCAGTGCCACAACAAAGTTTTTAGACTTTGAGTACCATTTTCATGCCGTAGAATTACATAATACCGGGCCGAGTCTTCAAACCAGTTTGGCGGCCTTGATTGCAGTAAGTTCCATTTTGATGAACAAACCTGTTCAAGAGCAAATGGTGGTGTTGGGCGATATAACCTTGGGTGGAGTGGTAAACCCCGTTGAAGATTTGGCTGGTTGCTTACAGTTGGCAATGGATAGCGGCGCACGGCGTGTTTTATTGCCGATGGCATCCGCTTCAGATATTCCCACCGTTCCACCGGAATTGTTTGCTAAATTTCAAATCAGTTTTTATGCCGATCCGGTTGATGCTGTCTATAAGGCGTTGGGAGTTATGTGAAATTGGTCGTAACTGGTTTGCACTGGTCAAGTTTGGTGGCTCTTTTGAAAAATTAGTGGGTAGTGTAGGTCATCAAGATCATAAATAAAAGAGTTCGGCACGCAAAGACCGACTTCAGCGGCCAAGGCCATACAGAACGCTTCGTTTTCTACCGTGCCATCTAACGTTTCTATCGGCGGTTTTATGATGTGATTGCTTGGCGCCCCTCCCTGCGGGAGAGCAAAGTGCCCATCTGAAAAAAAGACGGGTAATTTATTTTGTACTCCAGCTAAAGAAAGGCGAAACCCTGCCTCACCGGCAAGGAATGGTTTTTGTGGTAGTTCCTTGATGGTTTGGGCCAGTTGATGGGGGGTGACACGGCTGTATCTCTTTTCTGCT
The DNA here is from genome assembly GCA_002084705.1 of Desulfobacteraceae bacterium 4572_35.1. Taxonomy (GTDB): domain Bacteria; phylum Desulfobacterota; class Desulfuromonadia; order Desulfuromonadales; family Desulfuromonadaceae; genus Desulfuromonas. The sequence goes on along the minus strand of NBLX01000027.1, from coordinate 11,096 downwards.
GTAGATTGAACCCCGTTGGGGTACAAAGACACCGCTGCTGCACGAACACCGCCTATTTTTTTCAACAGACCAAAGTCGTTCTGCGGGGAGACCCCTAAATTGCGTGCGACAATCTGGCGAATTTTTTGTTCGGGCAACAGATTGGCGAAAAGGGGGTGTACCTCATCTGCTAGATAGGGTTTTTCAGCTTCCTTACGAGAAACAAAAATACCATCATCCATTTCGGATTCTATTTTTCTGGCCTATCGTGAAGCATCTTCGTGAGTTTCAAAGGTTTTTGCTTGCTGTGGCCAGCCTTTTCTTCTGATCTTTGCTTGCCATTGGTAGGGGCCGCGCTTGATAATCGATGCCATGAAAAATCCTCCTTGAGACAGTAAGTGTCACAAGAATGTCACAAAAAGGGATTTCATGCTAGGTGAGAAAGTTGGACTGAAATGGGTGTTTGCTGTAAGTGGTTGATTTTATTGATTGGCGGGAGTAGATGGGAATCGGACCCACCGGGGACGGGATACGCCCCCCATCGGCTTTGAAGACCGTGAGCGCCACCAGGCTACTAACTACTCCCTCTCTCAATCAGACTGTGCTTGTGTATAACAGGTTGGCCGTTTTGATTCAAGTTTTTTGTCGTCGTGTTTCATTGCTCCCTGAATTCTGGATAGTCTATGGTTTTATGATACGACCGGCCTGTTGCATTGCTTCTAATGTTTCCAGCATGTTAGATGCTCGACCTGTTTTTAGTTGATCTGTCAGACCGAAAAATTCGAGACATAGTCCGCAGGCACAGATGGTCACCCCTTTATTTGCTAGCAATTGTAGTGGTTCCAGCACGCTGGAATTATTGCAGCACAACTTGACACCGCTATTGACGAATAAAATTGTGCTGGGTAATTCGTCGCTTTCACCAAGGGTGAAAATGAAGTTGCGCATCAACACTTCCCCGAGTTCATCGCTACCGCTACCCATGCAGTTGCTGGAGATATACACGATTGTATCCCCATTGACTTGATTGTTCTCTTTAGCGCTGGGGCTGGTTTCAGCTTTTATGCTCCCCTTTGGCGTTAAGATCAGGCTTATGTCGTCATTGTTGGTACTGACGGCAACCTCGAAACCTTGCTTTGCTGCCAGGCGGGAAACGTTGGCTTGAGCTATATCGTTTGATACCACAACGGTTATGGCATTATTTGGGCTGGCTAAAAGTTGCTTGCGCGTTTCCAGTACTGGTTGTGGGCATTGCATGTTGCGACAATCTAGTGTTTTCATCTCTGTGGAACTCCTTCTTTGTCACCATTATTCTCTTTTTTTGACGACCATTTATCGGTGCTTTTGATCAAGCGTACTACCGATTCTACGTGAGGTGTTTGGGGGAACATATCTACCGGTTGTAGCTCAACGGCAACATAGCCCATGCGACTGAGTATATCCAGATCACGAGCTAGGCTCGTCGGGTTGCAGGAGACGTATATCAGTCGTTGCGGATTCAAGGAGGTTAAAGTGGTGAGTACCTCTTCGTCGCAACCGCTACGGGGAGGATTGACGATACCAGCAGTGATTGTCCCCACCTCTTCCTGAATATTCTTTATTGCGATGCTGGCATCTTCGGCTATGAAGCGGCAATTGTTTAAATTGTTGAGTTGTGCCGCAGCTTTGGCGTTGTAGATTGCCTCGGGATTGATCTCTATTCCGATGATTTTGCCGCCGCTGCTTGCTAAGTGCATGGCAATGCCGCCGACACCACAGTACAGATCAACAGCGGTGTCTTTTTGGTTTAGATCGGCCCAGTCTCTGACTAAATGGTATATTCTGGATGCCTGAGCGTGGTTTACCTGGAAAAATGAACTAGGTGACAGGCGCAGGCGGATGTCGCCGATGGTGTCGATGAGATCTGATCCACCCAGGATTTTTACTGTGGTGGTGCCAAATACAACATTGCCTGAAGAGGCGTTGATATTTTGATGGACACCTATGATTTCAGGAACTTTCTTTTTTATCCATTTTGCCAGGTGGGTCATTTCACGATAATTGCGTTGAGCGCATACCAGCGTAACCAGAGCCTTGTTGTTGGCAGGACTAACCCGCACGGCCAGATAGCGTAGTAAACCACGGCGGGTGATGGGATTGTAAACGTATACATCCTGCTTCTCGATCTCTTCGCGTACCGCTTGTACTACCTTGTTGATCAATGGATGTTGTTGCGGGCAGTTGCCTATGTCAACTACCTCATGGGTTCCCCGCTTGTATAGCCCTATTGATGCCTTGCCTTGGTGTTTGGCAACGGCCAGTTTGGCAGTGGTGCGATAACCAAAGGTTTCCTGCGCGGCTAAAATCTTATTCAGATTAAGCTGTTTAAGGCTGGGGTATGTACGTAACGCAGTAAGAATTGTTTGCTCTTTATATCTCAATTGGTAGGGGTAACCCATATGGATCAGCGGGCAGCCAGGGCAGTTGTCAGACAAAGAACATCCGGGGATAACCCGTTGATCACTTTTTTTGAGCAATTGAGTCAGGTGGCCGATGCTGCGCCGTTGTCCCTGATGCTCTATGGTCACCTTAACCTCTTCTGTAGGTAAAGTGCCGGCGACGAGCAACTCTTTGTTCTCATGCCTAGCTACGCCAACACCATCACTGTTCAGGTAGTTAATGGTAGCCGTAGTGGTTATGGCTGGGCGGCTGTGCTTTTTTCTGGAACTGCGTTGCGGTGTTTTGTTCATATCAATTGTCCTGAATATGGGGCTGCATATATGTGGAGATTGTGAGTATGTTACGTTTCTTTTCCGCGACATTAACCGCTTGACCAATTACTGTCAATCATCGTTGTTATTGCGTGACCCTGTAGGGTGAGCTATTATCACCCCTTTGTGACGATAATGTTGTTGGAAGGATAGTATATGGAATATAAAATTGGATATAAACGGCGTCAAACCCGTGTTTTACAACTTGGTTCGATACAGGTTGGTGGTGACGCTCCGGTCAGTGTGCAATCTATGTGTAACACCGATACTCGTGATGTGGCGGCTACCTTGCAACAAATAGATGCTCTGATTGATGCTGGTTGCGAAATTGTGCGTTGCGCTGTGCTCGATAGCGATGCTGCTGTAGCATTAACCGAGATTGTGGAGGGGTGTTCTATCCCGTTAGTGGCTGATATTCATTTCGATTATCGTCTCGCTTTGCGGGCAGTGGAAAGCGGAGTTGCCTGCTTGCGTATCAACCCCGGTAATATAGGTGAGCGCTGGAAGGTGGCCGAAGTGGTGCAAGCCTGTCAAGATCGTCAGGTTCCTATCCGTATTGGTGTCAACGGCGGATCGCTGGAAAAGGAGTTGTTGGAAAAGTATGGGCATGCCACAGCTGAGGCTATGGTGGAGAGTGCCACAGGTCATATCCGTATACTTGAAGATTTGGGTTACGACCAGATGAAGATCAGTCTTAAAGCATCCAGTGTGCGACGCACTGTTGATGCTTACCGACTTTTGGCACAACAGGTGGATTATCCATTACATGTAGGGATAACCGAGGCTGGAACTACTTGGGCTGGTACGATCAAGAGTGCCGCCGGGCTGGGTGCGCTGTTGTATGATGGTATCGGTGATACCTTGCGAGTTTCATTAACCGGTGATCCCGTGGAAGAGGTGCGGGTGGGTTGGCAGATACTTAAGGCTTTGGAACTGCGTCAACGTGGCCCATCTTTTGTTAGTTGCCCCACTTGTGGCCGCTGTCAGATCGATTTGATCTCCGTGGCTGAGGAGGTCGAACAACGTCTGCAGGGGTTGGATGTGCCGCTGACCATAGCCGTAATGGGTTGCGTGGTAAACGGCCCCGGAGAGGCGCGCGAGGCAGATTTGGGCATTGCCGGTGGAAAAGATATTGGCCTGCTCTTTCGCAAGGGGGAGATAATCTGCCGTTTGCCACAAGCTGAATTAGCCGATGCTCTGGTTGCCGAAGCTACAAAGATGGCCGCACAACACAAAAATGGAGAGGGCGTAAGCCGAGCGTAGATGTTGGATTAACGCTCGGTCTGGTCGCTGGCAGGAACCGCACGCTTAAAAGCCCATGCTTCAATTTTTTTGATCTGCTCGGCCATGGTGACTGAAATGGGGACGGTTTTGCCGATCGCTTCCATGATGTCTCTGGAAGTGGTGGCACGGTGTGCTGATAAAGCCTCAAAGCAAGCACTTGATACTGCTTGTTCAATCTCTGCTCCTGAAAAACCTTTGCTGGAGTGCGCTAGGGTTTCAGGGTCAAAAAGTGTCGGATCTAAGCTGTTAGCTTTAAGGTGGATGCGGAAAATATCTTGACGTTCTTCCAGACCGGGCAGGGCGATGTAAAAGATTTCATCAAATCGTCCTTTGCGTAACACTTCAGCCGGTAGCGTTTCGATGGCGTTGGCGGTAGCTGCAACAAAAACCGGACTGGTTTTTTCCTGCATCCAGGTTAAAAAGTATCCCAGCACTCGTGACGATGAACCACCGCCGCTTTTAAACCCTTGCTCAGAAATTCCCGATTCGATCTCATCTATCCACAACACGCATGGTGACATGGCTTCAGCGAGTTGACAGGCATGATGCAGGCTTTGCTCGGGGCTGCCATGGGTGCCGGCATAAATGGTCGCCATATCTAGACGCAGTAACGGTAAACTCCAGCGTGCGGCGATAGCTTTAACAAACAGGCTCTTGCCGCAGCCGCGGATCCCCATCAATAACACGCCGCTGGGAAGGTTATTGCCTTGCGCTAGTTCGGTGCTGCCGAAAGCCTCCTCCCGTTTTTCCATCCAGTGCTTCAGGTTGCCCATGCCGCCTACGTCGCCATCGCTGAGATTGTTATCTATAAATTCAATGATGCCGCTTTGCTCTAGCGCCTGTTTTTTGTCTCGATGCAGGGCTTCTATTACTTCCTGAACATGTTTCCCTTTGGTGATCTTTGCCATCCGTAAGGCGCGTTCTAGGCGGATCAGGTCAAGCCCTTGGGCGGCGATAACCATCTTACGCAATGCACCGTCCTGACTGAGCACCTGTTCGAGGAATGGGTCGTTCTTGCGGTTGTTTTCCAGAAAAGAAGTTATCTCGGCAGCATTGGGTAGAGGGTGGTTTAAGTGGACAATATGGTTGCTTAATGTCTTTGGAATAACGATATCGCTGGCGATAAACACCAGACATTTATGCTCATTGCTGCGCCGTTGGGCAAAATCGATCAGCAAACGCTGGATCTGCGGATTGTCGTTCCAGTACCAATGTAGATCGAGAAAGATATAGATGCCATGTCCATGTTGGGATAAGGCCCAGCGTAATGCTGTAACTGGGTTATTGTCGTCAGTGGCTTTGTTGTCGCTGCCAAAACCAGATTCGCATGACCATATTTTTGGCTCAGGTACCCCTTTTAGTGCACGCGTGCCTGCAGCTTGTATCAGGTTGCAGGCACGCTGTTCATTGTTACTTGATATCGCAAGCAGTGGAGTTCCTGCGGCAAGATGTTGAGTGAAGTTCGTAAGGTTGAAATTCTCGCGCATATATTACTCTCAGTTAGTTAATTTGTTGTAGGGGATAAGGCTTGAGCATCAGTCAGGTAACTTATAGACTGAGATCTTTTAAAAAAAGTCTAACTGCGAACGTAAAAAAACGAAAGCTATTTTTTAATGATGTGACATGATGTTGCACAGTTGCAATTTGTTAGCAAATACGCTAGCGTTCAATGTTTAGCTTTAGAAAACTTGTCGGCCTTGAACAGTTAAGGTGTGATTGTCGCAATACTTAGATATAAAAAAGGATGGATTGAAAATTATGCGTTTGACCAATTATTTGCTCCCCACGTTGAAAGAGTCTCCAGCTGATGCTGAAATTGCCAGTCATAAGTTGATGTTGCGTGCTGGGATGATTCGTAAAGTAGCTGCTGGAATTTACACATATTTGCCCTTGGGACTGCGTTCTGTGCGGAAGGTGGAGCAAATAGTGCGGGAGGAGATGGATCGTGCCGGAGCGCTGGAACTGTTGATGCCGATGGTGGTGCCGGCTGAACTGTGGCAGGAATCGGAGCGATGGGAACAGTACGGTAAGGAGTTGTTGCGCTTGCGCGATCGTAAGGACACCGAGTTTTGCCTTAGTCCTACCCATGAAGAGGTGATTACCGATGTTGTGCGTGGTACCGTGCGCTCATATCGTCAGTTGCCCCTGAATCTGTATCAGATACAGGGCAAGTTTCGTGACGAGATTCGCCCCCGCTTTGGCTTGATGCGCGGGCGCGAATTTATCATGAAGGATGCGTACTCTTTTGACCTTGACGATGCTGGCGCTGACAGCTCTTATGAGAAGATGTATCAAGCCTATCAAAACATATTTAAGCGGTGTGGCTTGGAGTTCCGTGCTGTTGAGGCGGATACAGGCAATATCGGCGGATCGTCTTCTCACGAATTTATGGTGCTGGCTGATTCCGGTGAGGATGCCATTGTGTCATGTGATTGTTGTGATTATGCGGCTAATGTGGAAAAAGCGCAAATACGTCTTGCCAGGCAGGAAGAACCACAGCCTCAGGGAGAGATTGCTCAGGTTGCGACACCGGGAAAGAAAACCATTGCCGAGGTTGCGCAGTTCCTTGGTTTGCCTGAAAGCCGTCTGATAAAGACCTTATTGGTTCGAACCGATGCGGGGGAACAGCTTGCAGTGCTCTTGCGCGGGGATCGTGATCTTAATGAAATTAAGCTATGTCGTTTTCTCGATTGCGTTGAAGTTGAGATGGTTGATGAGGCGAATGTTGTGAAGATGACCGGGGCTCCGAGTGGTTTTGCTGGGCCGGTAGGGCTTGACTGCCGTATCATTGCCGACCATGAAGTGCGTACTATGGTCGATTGTGTTGTCGGCGCTAACATCAAGGATAGCCACTGTAGCGGAGTTAACCCGGGGCGCGATTTTGAGGTGGAGCAATATGTTGATTTGCGCCAGGCTCAAACCGGTGATGGCTGCCCGCGCTGCGCAGGCACTTTGCAGAGTTGGCGTGGCATTGAGGTTGGTCATGTGTTCAAACTCGGCACTAAATATTCGCAAGCGCTGGGGGCTACGGTGCTTGACCGCAACGGCAAAGATGTGGCTCTGGTTATGGGTTGTTATGGTATCGGTATCGGGCGTACAGTTGCGGCAGCCATAGAGCAGAATCACGACGATAATGGTATTATTTTCCCCATGGCAATAGCGCCATTTCAGGTGCTGATTACCCTGCTGAATCCTAAAGATCAACAGGTGGTTAAGGCTGGTGAAGAATTATACAATCAGCTGTTACAGGCTGGGATTGAGGTGTTACTTGACGACCGTGACGAACGTCCGGGTAGTAAATTCAAGGATGCCGATTTGATCGGGATTCCCATTAGGGTGACAGTTGGAAATAAAGCATTGAAGGACGATCAGTTTGAGATCCAGTTGCGTGCAGTTGGTGAGCGTCAAATGATGCCAACGGATGAGACCGCACCATGGTTGATTGCAGAAGTTAACCGTCAGCTTGTGAGATAGTATCCATGTATAAAGTTAGCGTAGATGTCAGTGGGCGAGTCGATCTGCCTCATCGAGTGGTTTCGAAACTGAAAACTCGCGAGTTGGTGGTTGCCTCATCGTCGGAGGAGCATGTGCTGCTGGCAACTGATGGAGCAGGTACACCGTGTCTGACGGCTGCGTTGGGTGAAGTTGGTGTTGCTGATGTGTTGTCTTTTTTTAATATGTTTCGCAAAACTGGAGTTTTGTACTTCGACCTGTCTGATGGTGCGCGGCAAATTTATTTTCAGGACGGTGAAATTATTTTTGCCACTAGCCAGCGTTATGTAGAGGATATTGGCGAGATTTTGTGCGAGCAGGGCAAGGTGGAACGTTCCACCTTGAATGAGGTGCGCGCAGATATGGATTCGGATGCGGTTTTAAGTCAGGTTCTTGTACGTAGAAATCTAGTTGCTGCTCGTGACCTATGGCTGGCAACACGCAGTCAGGTGGAGAGCATTGTCTATAACCTGTTTTCCTGTGGTGATGGTGGTTGTTATTTTGTTGCCCAGCAGTTGCAGCGTGACGATATAGTCCGACTGTCTATGAGTACCCAGAATCTTATTATGGAGGGGCTACGCCGAGTCGATGAGCGTGCCTTGTATTTGCGTAAATTGCGCTCCCTCGATTCTGTCATAACATATACCGGCAAGTCTCCTGCCGGGTTGGACGAAGATGAAAAGATGGTGCTCTCTTTTGTTTACTCGGCTTCGGCCACGGTCGAACAACTTGTTGCGCGCAGCGGTTTGTCAGAATTTGATGGCTTGCGAGTAGTGTATCAATTGGCTGACAAAAAAATGATCGAAATTGCTATTCCGGCAGATGTTCCTATTGATCCCGCTCTTCAGGAGCTATTTGGTGTGTTTAACGGAGTGCTGAGGCTGTTGTTTGAGTGCCTTAGCGGGGAAAGTAACTCATTTGCCGAGAATGTAAATTGCTTTATACGGGAAATTCCTCATCCGATGATCTATGTGCTGCGTGGTGTCAGTTTGGAAAAGGATGGGTCGGTAAATTGTTCTAAAATTGTTAAGAACTTAAGTGGTCTTGAGCTGCTGGAACAGAAAAAGCTGATGGTCGAAGCTTTAAATGAACTGGTTTATATGGAGTGTACTGTAGCTCGACGTGTTTTGGGAACGCAGGGCAGTTCTGAGTTGATACGCAGGGTGCAGGAGATAACGAATCGTGCTAAATCTCTGGTTGTTGGGGAAGGTTGATAGATGAAAGAACGGCTGATATTTGCTTTGGATGTTGACAACTTTGCCCAGGCGCAAAAGTGGGTGCGGATGCTTCATGCAGAAGTAGGGATGTTCAAAGTTGGCAAGCAATTGTTTACTCGTTGTGGTCCCGAAGTGGTGCAGATGGTGCGCGATGAGGGGGGAGAGGTGTTTCTCGATCTGAAATATCACGATATCCCCAATACTGTTGCGAAGGCTGGCATTGAGGCGGCGCGCCTTGGTGTGAAGATGTTTAATGTGCATACGCTGGGTGGAGCTGCCATGATGCAGCGCACTGTTGAGGAGGTTAAGACCGCGGCGGCTGGCGAAGGTTTTGCGCTACCTGTTATTCTTGGCGTAACTATACTTACCTCCAGCTCTGATGCCGAGTTGCTAGCAGTAGGAATATCAAAGCCGGTAGCAGAGATGGTGCCTCTACTCGCAACTCTGGCAAAGCAGTCGGGTATGGATGGTGTAGTTGCTTCGGCACAGGAGATGTCGCTGATTCGTGCTGCCTGTGGTGATGAATTTATCGTTGTAACTCCCGGAGTGCGTCCGGCTACGGCTGCTAAAGATGATCAGTGCCGTGTCGTGACCCCCGGTCAGGCTGTTGCCGCAGGTTCAGATTATCTCGTTGTGGGTCGCCCCATAGCGCAGGCTGTTGATCCGATTCTGGCTGCACGTGAAATTGTTGCTCAGATGGAGGCTGGGGTCTGATAGTGGCAGATTATATATATGGTATAAATGCAGTCAGTGAGGCTTTAAATCAGGGGCGTTGTATATCTACGCTGTGGCTGTTGCGGGGAGAGACAAAACCACGTATCAAGGTGATACTTGATCTGGCCAGGCAGCGTGATGTTGTGGTTAAGCAGGTGGAACGCTCTTTTATGGAACAGTTGGTCGGTGAGGTTGGTCATCAGGGTGTAGTGGCAAAGTTGGTGGTTGCCGAAAAGTTGGTAACTCTGGCCTCTATGCTGCGGGATACGCCAAAGGGTGGTCGATTTTTTCTGATTTTGGATGGGGTGACAGACCCGCATAACTTTGGTGCTCTGATCCGTTCTGCGGCTGCGGCAGGTTGTACTGGCATAATTGTGACCAAAGATCGCTCATGTCCTGTCACTGCTGTGGTTGAAAAAGCTGCGGCCGGTGCGGTAGCTCATGTTAATATTTGCAGGGTTACAAATTTAGTTCGTGCTATGGAGGAGCTGAAACGGGGCGGGGTGTGGATTTATGGCTTGGCTGGCGAGGAAAGTAGTTGTTTGTACGATGTCGATTTTAGTGGAGATGTGGCTTTGGTTGCTGGCAGCGAGGGGCGGGGGCTCCGTCCTCTCGTTCGTAAGGGATGCGATGGTGTAGTTTCCATCCCTATGCCGGGAGAGATACAATCTTTGAATGTGTCAGTTGCTACAGGTGTGGCTCTGTTTGAGGTTGTTCGGCAGCGATTAAAGAATATGTAATGGCTTGTTGTTTTTTGTGCGTATTGCTGGTGTGCGTAAGTCTCGTTATCTGGTTGTTGTGTCGGGTTTGTGTAAAAAAAGGAAAAAGCCGACAAAAGTCTGTTGACATACACAGGCGAATCATTTATAAATCACTTCGCTTGACGCGAGAACGTCTTTGAGTAAAAAAATCTTGCAATGTCGAGCTTATTGTTGTATAGATTGCGACTCTGTGCTGGCGTAGCTCAATAGGTAGAGCACCTCACTTGTAATGAGGATGTTGTGGGTTCAATTCCTATCGCCAGCTCCATAAAAAATGTAAAGGTAAAAGGGCGCAAGTCTTTCAGAAAGTCCCCTGGAGGGGTTCCCGAGTGGCCAAAGGGATCAGACTGTAAATCTGCCGTCGTAGACTTCGGAGGTTCGAATCCTCCCCCCTCCACCATAATTTCATGTCGGACGAATACTGTCTGGCTATTGCAGGAGCACTTTGTAGGGTGCGATTACTGTGTAGTTGGGTTGGAATAGTCCTTGTTGTTAAAATCTGAATGTTAGGGCGGGAGTAGCTCAGTTGGCTAGAGCATCAGCCTTCCAAGCTGAGGGTCGCGAGTTCGAGTCTCGTTTCCCGCTCCATTTAAAAACACAATTAGATTAGTTGTAGATATAGGCGTGCCCACATAGCTCAGGCGGTAGAGCACTTCCTTGGTAAGGAAGAGGTCACCGGTTCAAGTCCGGTTGTGGGCTCCATTTTGTGTTTTTTGCTTTCAGGTGGACTGTCAGGAAGGATCTTGTTGGCCGAATTTTTTTTTGGTGAAAAAAGTATTTAGATCGAGAGGAATTAAGTCATGGCAAAGGAAAAATTTGAAAGAACAAAACCCCATGTTAACATTGGCACGATTGGCCACGTTGACCATGGTAAGACCACATTAACAGCAGCAATTACG
>NBLX01000026.1 GCA_002084705.1 Desulfobacteraceae bacterium 4572_35.1 | reverse complement strand
AAAGCTATAAGGGCTTGAATTTGTTGGCTCCCCGAGCAAGACTCGAACTTGCGACAGGGTGATTAACAGTCACCTGCTCTACCAACTGAGCTATCGGGGATCAGTCGTTTCGACGTCGGGGAATATACTGTTTCCCCAATTTATTGTCAACACTTTTTGTCAATTTTTTCAGATTTCAGTGATTACCTTTTTTTAAATCCATCAATATCAGTTTAGCAATCGCTTTTAGCGTTTCAAACACTCCAACCCCAGTCATGGCACAGGCCTTATATTCCGGTACTTTTGTCGGATTCAAAAAACGCTGTAACTCCTCTACAGGACTCAGATTAGGTAAATCCTGTTTATTATATTGAACAACGAAGGGCAGTTTATCTAAGTCGTATCCCTGCTCATCGAGATTGTCTTTTAAGTTTTCCAAACTTTCAATATTGGCATCCATCCGTTCTTCTTGAGAATCAGCGACAAACACCACACCATCGACACCTTTAAGAATCAACTTACGCGAGGCATCATAAAACACCTGACCAGGAACAGTATACAGATGAAAGCGGGTTTTGAAGCCTCTAACTTCTCCTAAAGCTAAAGGGAGAAAATCAAAGAACAGGGTTCGTTCAGACTCTGTCGCTAATGATATCATCTTCCCTTTAGATTCTTCTGCCGTCTTCTGATATACATATTGCAAATTAGTCGTTTTACCGCACAACCCTGGCCCATAATATACAATTTTACAATTAATCTCACGTGATGCATAATTAATAAATGACATAGTGAACGTCCTTAGCTAAACAGGTTGTCGATATCGTCATCGGTAATTTCAGCGAAAGGATTTGTCCGATCATGCCCGTTTTGTTTCACCTTGTGCTTTTCACTGATCTCTTCAAAAATCTTGGCAAGTGCGTTGCTGGCTTTTTTTACCCGCAACCGAATTAAGCCCAAGGAACTGCGTTGATCGAAGATTACTACCAGAATAACTCGACTGCCAACGATAGAGATATGGATATTATCCTTCTCCCCTTCGTGAAACTGTATAGCAAATTCTTTTTCCCCCACCAGTTTAGCTAAGCCACCTGTTGCAGCAATGTTCCCCGCTGTTAGCGAAGCTAGGCTGGTAACATCTATTTTTGAGACATCTCCTGTTGATGCAATCATCTGCCCGTTTTTGTCAACAAGATAGATAGATTTTGAGTTTGAGGCCTTCAGCAGGCTATCAAGTACCTCTTTTACTGCGGCCACTTCCTCATCGTAAAGAACTAATGTTACCTGTGAACCAAACATCTACAATCTCCCGCGGGCTAGTTGCAACATTCACATCTTAAGTTAGATTGTTCTTCCTTTTTTATAACACTTCATTGCTTCACCACGCAAGAGATTACCCAATGCCAACAACCATTCTTGCCATTAACGGCAAAAGACTCCCGCAGCATTGCCGCGGGAGTCTTTTGGACTTGTTTATACCGAGATGGAATTACTTGCCGCAATCCGGATCTAGCTCTGCTAACTTCTTATACAGATCATAACGTGCCGCGGTCTCCTGATTAGCCTGCTTCATCAGCGTTGCAGCCACTTCAGGTTGTGACTTTTGCAGGACGCGGAAACGATTTTCCCCGCCGGCAAATTCTTCGAAGCTCATGCTTGGAACTTTGCTATCGAGTTGTAACGGATTCTTACCTTGCTCGGTTAGGCGAGGATCATAACGGAACAGCGGCCAGTGACCAGACGCAATTGCTTTCTTACCCTCATCGACAGCAGTTGTCATATTGATACCATGGGCAATACAGTGGCTATAGGCGATGATAATTGATGGCCCATCATAGGCTTCTGCCTCGAGGAAGGCCTTAACACACTGCGCAGGATTGGCCAGGGAAACTTTTGCTACATAAATGTTGCCATAGGTCATACTGATCATGCCCAGGTCTTTCTTGCCCATACGCTTACCACCAGCAGCAAACAATGCTACTGCGCCCAAGGGTGTCGACTTTGAAGCTTGGCCTCCAGTATTAGAGTAAACTTCGGTGTCAAGCACCAGGACATTAACGTTTTCACCTGAAGCGAGTACGTGATCAAGACCACCGTAACCAATATCATAAGCCCAACCGTCACCACCTACAATCCATACAGCTTTTGATACTAGATAGTCAGCCACTGCGAGCAGTTGCTTGGAGTTATCATCTGGGCACTGCGCCAGAGCCTCCTTCAATTTGGCTACGCGTGCGCGTTGATCTTCAATGCCATGCTGAGTGCTTTGATCTGCTTGCTGAATCTCTTTGATCAGGTCGGCATATTCGGAACCAGCTTTGCACAGGTGCTCAGCAGCCCCAGCCAACAACTCTAATGCGTACTCGTTGAACTTATCTACGGTCAGGCGCATGCCATAACCAAACTCAGCATTATCTTCAAACAGTGAGTTACTCCACGCCGGGCCAAGACCATCTTTACGCGTAGTCCACGGTGTAGTTGGCAAGTTGGCACCATAAATTGAGGAACAACCGGTCGCATTGGCGATCAGGGCACGATCACCGAACAGTTGAGAAAGCAATTTCACAAATGGGGTTTCCCCGCAGCCTAAGCAAGCACCAGAGAATTCAAATGTTGGTGGCAGGAACTGGCTGCCTTTAACCGTGGAGCGTTTGAACAGTTTTTCATCTGTCTCGGGAAGGTTGAGGAAAAATTCCCAATTGGCAGCTTCGGGAACACGCAGAGGAACCTGGAATTCCATATTGATAGCTTTTTTACCTTCATCTTCTTTGTTCTTGGCTGGGCAGTTGTAGACACATGCGCCACAACCGGTACAGTCTTCAGGAGCAACCTGCAGAGTAAATTTCTTACCAGCCAACTCTTTCCCTTTGGCAGCTACAGACTTAAAGGTTGCCGGTGCGCCGTCGAGGCACTCGGCATCGTATGCCTTGAGGCGAATCGCCGCGTGTGGACAAATAAAGGAACAGATACCACATTGAATACACAGCTCTTCGTCCCAAACTGGGATGTTGACTGCAATGTTACGTTTCTCGTATTTGGCAGTACCCGTAGGGAAAGTACCGTCACATGGCATAGCAGAAACCGGTAGGCTGGCACCACGACCCTCGATGATTGCGGCGGTGGTGTTCTTGATAAACTCAGGTGCCTCACCTTCGATAGCACCATGAATGCGCAGATCTCCACCAACAGCGCCTAAAGTAACTTCATAGATATTTTCCAGCGCAACGTCAACCGCCTGCCGGTTCATGTTGACCACTTTTTCTCCAGCCTTACCATAGGACTTAACAATGGCTGATTTGATCTCTGCCAGCGCGGTATCTAAGGGGATGATGTTGGAAATTTTAAAGAAAGCGGTCTGCATGATAACATTTATACGTGAACCCAGCCCGATCTCTTCACCGAGACGGATGCCGTCGATGACATAGAACTTGAGATTCTTGTCAACAATAGCCTGCTGAACCTCTACCGGAATCTGATTCCATACTTCATCTTTATTATACGGGCTATTAAGCAGGAATGTTGCACCCTGCTTGGCATTCTTCAGCATGTCGTATTTTTCGAGAAATGAGAAATTATGGCAGGCAAGGAAATCTGCACTGTCAATCAGGTATGGCGATTTGATCTCATGCGGTCCGAAACGCAGGTGACTGGTGGTCATACTGCCGGCTTTTTTGGAGTCATAAACAAAGTAAGCCTGCACATTATTGTCTGTTGTCTCACCAATTATCTTGATAGAGTTTTTGTTGGCACCAACTGTTCCGTCGGAGCCTAGACCATAGAACATGGCAGAATATCCATCAGTAGGCACTTTGAACCCATCATCGTATGGCAGGCCATTACCAGCGACGTCATCATTAATACCAACGACAAAGTGGTTTTTCGGAGTTGCGGCACTAAGGTTGTCAAATACGGACTGAGCCATCGCGGGGGTAAACTCGTAAGAACCGAGGCCGAAACGTCCACCAACAATCTTTGGATAACCTTCACCCTTGTATAATCCTGCCTCCATAGCCTCACCAACCGCAGTGCGTACCACCTGATACAGTGGCTCACCCAGAGAACCGGGCTCTTTGGTACGATCGAGAACAGCAATACTCTTGGCAGTTGCTGGTAGAGCCTCGGCAAAAGCCTTAACTGGGAAGGGGAGAAATAGACGTACCTTCAACAGACCAATTTTTTCACCTTGAGCAACTTGATACTCAACCAGTTCTTCAACTGTAGCAGCTCCTGATCCCATAACCACAACGACACGCTCGGCATCGGGAGCACCAACATATTCAACCAGTTTGTATTGACGTCCTACAATACCAGCCAGCTTATCCATCTCTGCTTGGAGAACATCTGGAACCGACTCATAGAATTTGGTAACCGTTTCACGTCCTTGGAAATAAACATCGGGATTTTGCGCAGTACCACGCAACACTGGATGGTCTGGAGACAAACCGCGTGCTTTGTGCTCATACACCAGCTTGTCGTCGATCATGGCACGGATATCTTCCATCCCCAGTTGTTCAACTTTTTGGATTTCGTGAGAGGTACGGAAACCGTCAAAGTAGTGCAAAAACGGAATACGCGAGCGCAGCGTTGTTGATTGCGCCAGCAGGGCAAAGTCCATTACCTCCTGAACTGTGTTGGAGCACAACATCCCCCAACCACAGGCACGACAGGACATGACATCTGAATGGTCTCCAAATATGGACAGAGCCTGAGCTGAGATGGCCCGCGCCGCCACATGGAAAACGGTCGAGGTTAACTCGCCGGCAATTTTATACATGTTGGGGATCATCAACAATAAACCCTGAGATGCGGTAAATGTTGTTGTTAACGCACCCGCCTGCAATGCACCGTGTACGGCACCGGAGGCTCCACCTTCAGATTGCATCTCTACAACTTTTGGGATAGTGCCCCAGATATTTTTAACCCCAGCGGCACTCTTGGCATCAGCCATTTCACCCATATCCGAAGACGGAGTGATCGGATAGATCGCAATAACTTCGTTGGTCGCATGGGCGACATGAGCGGCGGCAGTATTGCCATCAATATTTACCATCTTACGCGACATGTGTTCCTCCTTTTTATGTTGTCATGAAACCATTTTGAGCCGACACCACAACAATCTACGTCGTCTCAACTAAAACAATTGATATACAAAACTAAAAATCACGCCTCTTCTCAATGGCATGACCCATCGTAGCATCATCCACATACTCAAGATCACTTCCAACAGGAATGCCATGTGCCAGGCGGGTAACTTTTACCTCCAGTGGCTCCATCAAACGAGCTAAGTACAAAGCCGTCGCTTCCCCTTCAATGGAAAAGTTTGTCGCGATTATAACCTCAGTGATCTTTTCGCGATCCAACCGTTCCATAAGTTCGGCAATTTTGAGCTCATCAGGTCCTATCCCGTCCAACGGCGACAACACACCATGTAACACATGATAACGCCCACGGAAACAATGTCCACGTTCTATCGCCATTAAATCTTGCGGCTGCTCAACCACACACAACTGGCTGTCATCGCGATCCACGGCACAGCATAAACGACACGGATCCTGCTCAGTAACATGGAAACAGCGCGAACAATAACCAACTGAACGCTTTAAATCTTCTATGGCATCAACCAAAGCCTGAGATTCAGCCTGTGATTGCCGCAAAATATGAAACGCCAACCTTGCTGCTGTCTTTCGACCTATTCCGGGGAATTTCCCCAATTCAACAGCTAAACTGGTCAGCGTGGGAACAGAGTCTATCATGAAGCTCTCCATAATTACAACTATTTAGAATGGTGTTCTATTTTTTTACGCTCAATTGAAAAGTTTTTCACCGCGATAAAACTGAAAGTACGGTTTTTTGTGCTGCTAAAATATACCACCGTTTCTTTAATAAAAATAAAAATTCCAACGGCTTATCAATCTGTATGAATCGATACGCAAAAAGCCACTGAAGACATTTGTTGTCAGCAGTGGCTTTAATAAAGAAATTTACCCCAAACGGCAATTATGTTTTAAAACAGCCCTGGGATATTCATTCCACCGGTCAATTTAGACATCTCCTGCTGCATCAGATCCTGACTCTGCCGAATACCCTCATTAACCGCCACCAAAATAAGATCTTGCAACATATCCACGTCTTGAGGGTCTACCGCGCTCGGATCAATCTTAACAGACAAAACTTGCTGTTTTCCGTTAACCACAGCAGTTACCATACCGCCGCCAGCACTACCTTCAACTTCTTTTTTTTCCATCTCTGCCTGCACGCGCTCCATTTTCTGTTGCATCTGTTGCGCTTGCTTCATCATATTACCTAAACCTTTTGCCATTTCCACTTCTCCTAAAATTATTTAACGTTTTCATCCGTACAAAGATAATAACTATACAAAACCTTTATCTATCGGAGTAATCTTTTCTATCTCACCAGAAAAAATCTCCAGTGTTTTTTTCACCATAGGATGTGACATCGCGTCTTCACGCAAACGGCGGCCGCGATCACTTTCGCGCTTTTCTTGAGCCGCAGCTAACGATAACGGTGCTTCGGCAATTGTCCTCAAAGCCTCAACCGTTACTTGCACAGGCTGGGCAAAAAATTGCTGCGCAACCACATCAAGACGCTCTCTTGTCTCTGCATCACTTAGCTGTTGGAGCATAAAAGAGCCTTGTTCAAAAGCGACTCTCACCAGCGGCAACTTCAACTCCATCAAGCTACCGTGCTCCAACAATGAACCAATGCGCGGACGTTGTTGTTTAGCGTATTGGACAAACTCCAGCCAACTCTTACTTGCAACAACAGGCGAAGGCGCGGGCACTTCAGTTCCAACATCCGGAGCCAATGTTGCTGTCGCAGAATAATCAGCTCCCCGCTCAATCACGACTGGATTCTCCTCAACAACTGGCGCAACAGCACTAGCCGGCGCAGCTGTTTGGTCGGATAAATTTTGGTCACAATTCTCGGCATTTTTTGCCATAGCCTTGGGCATATTCGCTGACAAATTTTGATTCTGGTTGCGTTCATATTGTGTAGCAGGCTGGCGTTGTTCCGACATGCGGCGCGGCAACAACTGCTGGCCAGCACTAGCCATCTCCAACAGTTCAACCTTGTTAATCAAGCTGGAAATATCGCAACTCGGAGGCAAACTAGCAGCCCTAACGAGTACCATCTCAACCAGCAGGCGTGGATAAACACTGGCCGCCAGTTGAGTTTCAGTTTTTATTAACAAACTCAACAAACGTTGCCAATCCTCTTGATCTGCCATTTCGGTCAACCGAGACAGTGTCTCGAATTCGTCGCCGAACAGGCCAAGCTCCTCCTGAGGGTTGTCCAACACCGCGCACAAAATCACTCTGCGCACAACCTCTATCAATTCCTGACTGAATTGGCGAAAAGAGTGCCCTAAATCATCAACCTTGCGCACCACCTCCAGCACCACTGAGCACCGCTGTTGCATACATGCTTCCAGCACATCAAACAACAGCCGTTGATCAACCACCCCTAGCAACGACTGTACATCGGCATCAGACACCGAGGTGGAACAAAAAGCCACAACCTGATCCAGCGTTGACAAACTGTCACGCATACTGCCACCACCACGCTGAGCAATAAGAGCCAATGAACGCTCCGATATCTCAATCTGCTCAGCATCAACAATGCGGCGCAATTGAGCAACAACTTTCACGGCAGGAATTTTGCGAAAATCAAAACGTTGGCAACGCGATAGAATTGTAACGGGAATTTTGTGCGGTTCGGTGGTAGCGAAAATGAATTTCACATGCTGCGGTGGCTCTTCCAGTGTCTTCAACAGTGCGTTAAAAGCACTAATCGACAACATGTGCACCTCATCAATTATAAAAATCTTGTAGCGCGAATGAGCCGGCAAATAACGCAGGGTATCGCGCAACTCGCGCATATCATCCACACCATTGTTGGAAGCACCGTCTATTTCGACAACATCTACGCTCTTACCCGCAGTTATCTCAACACACGAATCACATTTATTGCACGGTTCTGTGTCCTCTTGGCGTTCACAATTCAACGCTTTAGCCAGAATTCGCGCCGCAGAAGTTTTACCTACTCCACGCGCTCCGGTAAATAAAAATGCATGGTGGATACGACCACTGACCATGGAGTTCGCCAACGTACGGCTGACATGCTCCTGACCGACAAGATCGGCAAAAAATTGCGGGCGCCACTTACGCGCTAAAACCAGGTAGGACATTTAAATGGGTAAGCCTCCAGTTTAGAAGGTTGCAGAATTGAACTGGGGTATTATGGAATTAAATAATGTAAAAAGCAATTGCAACTATTGGGTGTCAAAGCGCTTTAATTCGCATGGATTTAAATAGTCATAAATGACCACGAACAAGCTGGCAAATCAGCCCGAAAATAAAATTGCCACCACAAGTGGCAACCAGGCGCCCCCGCGGCACACTGACGACATCGTTACCGCTGCTCCCTTCCAGGCCTGACGGAGTTCACGAGCGCCCGTTGCGCGGGACCCGGTTGCCACTTCTAGCGGCAACACGTTTACTTGGATATTATCAAAATTAATGGCGGAGAGGGAGGGATTCGAACCCTCGGTAGCTTGCACTACACACGCTTTCCAGGCGAGCACCTTCAACCGCTCGGTCACCTCTCCGCAAGAAGCGCAAATAGTACACACCATTATGGTGAGTGTAAAGTATTTTTCTTCACTTACTATACAACACCACTTAAACTGACAACTTTGACAACATCTATGTACAACTATATACTCGCCAGGTTACTCAATTTACTCACCTGCTACGGAGCCCAGCGATGACGGCACAATTAACAGAGTATATCGAAAAAATAAATCATTACAGTAAGGAAAACATAGAAGAGATCCTCCATGTTCTCACTCAGGGAGTTAACAGAATAACTCGATTAAACCGTTGTCGCGTCTACCTTGAAGACCTTACTAGCGGTACACTTAGCTGCGTTATTGCCACCGGTCTGCATGCCCGCGAGATACAGGATATAAGTTTTCCCATCAATACCAACGCTTTTTTAATCTCCCGCGTTTACGCCACACAGGAACCGACAGCACAAAATGATATCTCCGACTTGATAAGCGACCGTGCCCGTGAATTAGCTCAACGCTTTACAATAAACACCAGCTACATGGTTCCGATGATCCACAATAATCGCGCCATTGGGGTATTGTGTGTAGATAGCAGCCGCACCAGCCAAACTATGAATCCAGATCAACGTCAGCAATTAATCGACTTTTTAAATCAAACAACACCGACTCTGAATCATGCACGCAAATATCACCAACAACTGCTGCTGGCCCGCCAGATCGATAAACAGAAAAAACAAGCCGCCGCTTCACACATGCTTAAGTCGGCGGTGCGCCTAATTGGCAACCTGTCCTTAGCGTCGGTGCTTATCCCTACACCGCAAGATGCCGACAACGAGGTTGAACGGCTGCAAATACTTGCAACACATCAGCTTAGCCAGAGGCGAATCACTGTTGTCACGCTACATTGCCGACAACGGCATCATTACTGATGAACAATTTCTTACCCCCACCTATTTCCCAAACCTACGCGAAGAAGCTCTGCAAAAACGTTACTTAACCGAACAGCTTGGGCTTAAATCGCTATATGTTGTGCCACGCTATGAAACTAAAACCAAACGCATCATATGTGTAGTTAACTACTACACAAGCAAGGGATATGCCTTTACCGAATTTGAACGTGGTTTGCTAGAGGCACACGCCGAAATGGCCGAACGGGTGATACAGGTGATCGGCAGCGAGCATATGGAAATTCAGGTGCTGGCAGAAATTAACGATCTACTTCAGGAACGATTTACCGGCATAGAACCATTTTTAAGCCGTGTTTTATCAAAAGCAACTGAACTAATAGGTGCCGATACCGGCAGCATTGCCATCTGTCAAGAGCGCGAAGGCAAGCTATGGTTGGTTGTAGAAGATAACAACGGACGCGTGGTGGGAGCAAAAAGTAAGGAGTGGCGCAAAAAAAACATCCCCCCTATTCCCATAGGTGGACATGAGTTACCGGCAACGCAGCGCAGCTTAAGTGGCTATGCAGCGCACTGCAAACAGGCACAACTAATTACCAACACTGACGAAATCAACAGCAACAACGGATTTTATCGCGCCCTGACCGACAACGTAAAAAGTGAATTGGCCGTGCCGATAATCAGTGAAGAAAATGTCTTGGCCGTTATCTGCCTAGACAGTGAAAAAGCTTATTATTTTAGCGCTGAGCACAAACGGATACTGCAGATTGTCGAGCGTATGATTGCCCGTTATCTGGCCGACTTACAACAAATTGTCGCCCTCACCGGTGAGGTAAACCAACTACGCTCCGATGTCGGCTACAAAGACCCGAGCATTTCATCATACAAACTGGGCAACATCATCGGCAACTCGCCAAAAACCGTTGCAACCATTGATTTCATCCAAACCATAACCCCACCACTATTTAATCGGCTGGCATCATGGCAACAAAAACAAACAAAGGATAGCACCCTCGGCCTTCCATCTATTCTAGTAACTGGCGCTACCGGCAGTGGCAAAGAATTTGTGTTCAACAATATCTACACCCGCCTAAACGAGATGTATCAAACCCAGATTAATCGCCGCCAAGCATTGCCTCTTAAAAAAAGCAACATTGCCGCCTACAGCGGCGAACTCACCTACTCCGAATTATTCGGTCATAAACGTGGAGCATTTACCGGTGCCCACACTGATCGCAAGGGGATTCTGGAAGAAGCTCACGGCGGAGTGGTTTTCCTTGATGAAATTGGTGATGCCGACCCCAAAACTCAGGTACAGTTACTCCGCTTCCTCGACAATGGCGGTTTTGTTCGCCTAGGTGAAAACGTTCCGCGCAATTCCAGAGTTGTTCTAATCGCAGCTACCAACAAAAATCTTCACCAACTGATTAAAGAGGGAAAGTTTCGCGAAGACCTATACTATCGACTTTCAGAACTATCCATGGAAGTGCCGTCGCTCAATGAACGACGTGAAGACATTCCAGACTTGAGCACCCACTTTTTAGGTAAATTATTCCATGTATACAAACGACCGGATGAGAGCGATAACGAACCGCCGTACCTCAGTGACGCCGCCAAACAACTACTGACAGAGCATCACTACTGTGGCAACATCCGTGAGCTGCGCTCAATTTTATTGCGCGCCATGTTTTTCCGCCAGAATAAAATCATTGATATAGATGACATCCGCCGCTCTTTGCCAACAAAACCAATAGATATTGACAGCAATCAACAAAATAACGCGGCAACTCAGCGGAGACAACAAGCACAGGAGATCTACGCTACAATAGTGAAAGGCGATAGTAATTTTTGGAACGCTGTCTACGCTCCGTATTCAAGCCATAAGATATCGCGTGAAGTTGTTACTGAGATAGTGGATATCGCTCGCAGTAACGGAGCCACTAATATGCCTCGCATCGCTATCCTGTTAAAAGCCTGCGATACAGACAGCAGTAACGAAATAGACAAAAAAACTTTTTATCGTTTCAAAAATTTTTTATACAAAACCATCCGTATCAGCTAACAGCCAATAAGCCTTGATGAATCATAGCGAAGAGCATACTCGCTCAACACCGCCTCCACCGCCAACCTATCCTGTTCACGCCAGGGGCCAACACAGGCAAAACAACAGCGTTGCGGTCGTAAACAGCTCAGAGCCGCACGTTGTACCAGCTGCGGTGTTACCTGCCGCCAGGCAACGGTATCGTCATACAGTGTATGCATATCGCGACTCATTTCACCCCAACCATAGCGCACAGACAATTCAGAAACATTGTCACGACTAAAATAGAGCCGATGCAACCCCATCTGTACCGCCCGCTGCAATTCTGCACTCGGCACCAGTTCACGTATCTTCTCCATCTCCTCTACAACAATCTTTACCGCCGCCAGCAATTTGTCTGGCTCAGTTGCCAGATCTATAGAAAAACATCCACATTCAGCATACTCCTCCAGGCTGGCATCAACACTGTAAGTCAGACCAGTCTCTTCGCGCAAACGCTGCATCAACCGACTGGCACCACCATCACCAAGGATCCGCCGTAACACCCGCATTCCAATTGAAGTGGGTGCCAAACTACCATTGGTACGCCATGCCATCTGCAAAACCACCTGGGAACCGGAATCTTTAACCCAGCAACAACGCGGACCCTCCGCCACATAATCTGGGCTAAAAAGTTGTAGCGCAGCATGCTCACCAGCCTCCCAAAAGCTGAAAGACTGCTCTACCGCCGCCTGTACCTTATCGATCTCCACCGGTCCGGCAATACTAATAACCGTATTATTTGGACGATAATATTGTCGGTGCCAACTGCGCAGATCATCGACACTCAACTTCCTGATTGTTTCAGGGAATCCGATCACCGGCAACCCGAGTGGATGCTCCCCCCACATCAACTTTGCTATGCGATTATCTAGGCAGATATCATCACCGTGTTCGTTAAAATCTGCCAGGGCCTCCTCAAGCACTATCTCCCGTTCGGTCTCCATACCTAAAAATAGAGGCTCAATCAACAGGTCAGCAAAAAGCCCTATCGATTCTGCCACATAATCAGGATGTATATTGACATCAAAACTGGTTGTTTCAGCATCTGTTGCCGCATTTACTGAGCCGCCGAGACGTTCAAAAGCCTGCTCAACAAGAGGGCCGGAAGGATAATTCCTATTGCCACGAAACACCATGTGTTCTAAAAAATGAGACACCCCAGCCAAAGCTGCCGGTTCATTACGCACCCCCACACCAACAAAACAAGTAACCTCGGCGCTATGCAGATGAGGCAATGGCGCAATCAGCAGACGCAAGCCATTAGCCAATATTACACGATGATATTCAGCCATAATTCCCTTAAAGATACTGTTAAATCTCTACGTTCCCACACAAAGTATTAAGCGCTACATAGCCACGTAGACCTGATCGCCCCTCAAACACAAAGGCGCATCTATTTGCCACGTTCTGCAATGTATTGCAACAACTTTGCTTTGTTCTGCACCATCGCACTACAGTTTAGCACTATTTTTCTTATACAAAAGTGCCATCAAATCAAATTTAGGTTGGCATTACTACAGAGTTGACAGCACATTCAAAAAATCAGTATAAAAAATTTCCTGTTTACACTAAAAAGCATTAATGTTATGAAAACCGTAAACTATTCGATGATCTCTCCAGTTGGGCACGTGCTCATCATGCTGAATAGCAACTAAAAAACAAACTACTTATCTTGCCTGAACAGGGGAAAAGAATGAACAACAGGAATAAACAGCAGGAGCGCAAAACACTGCAGCAGCGCCAGCAAATATTGGAAAAGATACGCCACGAACACGCACAGCAGCAGACAAGCTATCGAGAGCAAGCTCTAAAAATGTTTCCCTGGGTATGCGCTCGCTGCACACGTGAATTCAACACTAAAAACGTTAGAGAACTGACTGTTCACCACAAAGATCACAACCATGATAACAATCCCGGCGATGGCAGCAACTGGGAGCTGCTTTGCATCTACTGTCACGATGAGGAACATAGCCGCGAAATACAACAGCAGTGTGAACTAGAACAAGCGGAAGGAATCAGTAAACCAACACTGGCACATTCCCCTTTTGCCGCATTGAAAAGCAAACTCAATCAGCGTTCTTAGCTAATCAATTGTATGTAATATTTCCAGGAGAAAACTGCTGACCCGTTGAGGGTGGGTAACAATCATGCCATGGCCAGCATCATCTATCAATTCACAGTGTTCAACCGCAGGCGGCAATATCACCCGATCCTGAACACCATGCAGCGCAAAGACGGGACAATGCAACGGCTGATTAGGATAATAATTTGTTGCCAATTGCCGCCCCCGCACTATCAGCTGCGCCGGAGTATCAAGTGCCATTTGACGCGCAAGTTTCACATTATCTGCGCTGCTGGCTCCAAATACCGCCCGCAGAAAGGGCGAACTGAGTAAAAGTGGTCGCGCTAACATCAAAGGAATAAAGGTACTGATAGTCTTAAGTTTGTGCGCGAGCGGTGACAAGGATGCAGAAGACAAGGCTCCACTTAGCAACACTAGGGCACTTACAGAACGTTGGCGACATATTTCTCCAGCCACCATACTGCCAAAGGAGCAGCCTCCAACAATATCAAGATCACCCACCTTCAACCAATTGGCATGGCGTGCTGCGTAATCCTCCATCGATTCGTGCCACCTAGGCACCAACAGCCGTGGTGTCAACACCTCGATTGGCAAATCACCTAGACTACAATAACTACGCTCATCTGCCGCGATCCCCGGCAATAAAATAAGTCGTCGAGCAGCTGGCATAAATACCCCTTTCTCCAAGCAACATTTTTCACCTGTATTCACAACCATGCAAATGCGAAAAACGCGTCTTTAAATAGCAAATAGCTTCAACTATAGCTTGCAAAAAATTTCAGCAAGATTATTCTTGACTCACACATAAAATTTAGACAAATTACATCTCACATTGAAATCAATTTTCAAAATCAATCACATTCACCACTATTAGGATATAGAAAATCATGATCTGTTCCCTACGTCAACTTCAGGTTAATGACAAAGCAACAGTTACTGCTGTTAATGCCGGCGGCGAAATGGGTCGACGCCTGCGCGATATGGGTCTAGTGCCAGGCACCGCCATCGAGATCGTCGGCAGGGCCCCACTAAAAGATCCAGTCGCTCTACGCCTGCGCGGATTCACCTTAACACTACGCAACAACGAAGCTGACTACATTTACGTAGACAAGAAAGCGCCAACAGCATGAACAACTGCACCATTGCCTTCGCCGGCAACCCAAATGCTGGGAAAACCACTCTATTCAATACCGTTACCGGCTCTCACCACCACGTGGGTAACTACCCAGGCATAACTGTCGAACGCAAAGAGGGACACGTTCAATTTGCCGGCACTCAACTCAACATCATTGACCTCCCCGGCTGCTACTCACTTACCGCTTACACGCAAGAAGAGTTAGTAGCGCGGCAGGTATTGGTAGAAGAGCGTCCCGATCTGGTGATCAATGTCGTTGATGCCTCCAAGCTCGAACGCCATCTCTACCTGACTGTGCAATTTTTAGAGTTGGGAATTCCGGTGGTTCTGGCGCTGAACATGATGGACGACGTTCGCAGTCAGGGGATAACAATTAACGTTGAAGCCCTGGCCAAGGGTCTAGGCTGTGATGTCTGCCCAACCATTGCCCGCAACGGTGAAGGAAAACAAAACCTGCTACAGCAGGCGATCAAAACAACCAATGAACGTCAGGGCAAATGGCAACCACTACATATCTCGTATGGTCCCGATATCGATCCCGTGCTCAATGAAATGGAACAACTGATAAATGAGCGCAACTTTCTCACCGATAAATATCCAGCACGCTGGAGCGCAATCAAGTTCCTGGAAAGTGATGAAAATCTGGTGGAGCAAGGTAGCTACGATCAAACAACCAGCTCACAACTACAACAGATAGTCACCAACCTGCGCGACCATTGTGAAAAGACGCTAAACTCTTTTCCTGAGGCCATAATAGCCGATTATCGCTATGGCTTTATCCACGCACTGCTACGCAAAAATGTAATCACCTTTCCGGAGAAAGAATATAGATTCGACGTCACCGACAACTTGGATAAATTTTTAACCCACAGGGTGCTCGGCCCAAGCATTATGGTGTTTTTGCTCTACGCCATGTTTCAAATCACCTTTGCTTTTGGCGAATATCCCATGCAACTGTTGGCGTTTCTTTTCTCTTCGCTCGCTGATTTTGTTTCCAGAGTAATCCCTGCCGGTTATCTTCAGTCTCTGCTTGTTTCAGGAGTTATCGACGGTATTGGCGGTGTCCTCAGCTTTGTTCCACTGATTATGATCATGTTTATCATGATCGCATTTCTTGAAGATTCGGGCTACATGGCTCGCGTTGCGTATATGATGGACAAAGTATTCCGCACCTTTGGCCTGCACGGCAGCTCGGTTATGCCGTTTATTATTTCTGGGGGGATAGCTGGCGGCTGCGCCGTGCCAGGCGTCATGGCAGCACGGACTCTGCGCAGTCCACGGGAGAAACTGGCAACTATCCTCACCGCTCCGTTCATGCCATGTGGTGCCAAAATCCCGGTTTTCCTCCTTCTAATTGGAGCCTTTTTCTCTGAGTACAAGGCACTGATAATGTTTTCCATCACCCTTGTTGCCTGGATGATAGCGCTGCTGATAGCACGACTACTGCGATCAACCTTAATCAAGGGCGAATCCACTCCGTTTGTCATGGAGCTTCCCCCTTATCGCTGGCCAACCTTACGGGGGGTCATGATCCACACTTGGGAACGTACCGCCGAATATATAAAAAAAGCTGGCACCGTTATTTTAGCAATCTCCATTCTTCTATGGGCAGCCATGACCTTTCCCGGTCAAACGGCTGAGCAAGCGACGGCCTATCAAAGCCAACAACAACAACTACAACAAATGATGGAGCAAGCAACCACACCACAACAACAGCAGCAATACAGCATTGCCCTAATCGACCTAGAAAAACAACAAGGCGCCGCGACATTAAAGAATTCTGCTGCGGGCAAGCTAGGAACAATGCTGGAACCATTGAGCAAGTGGGCCGGTTTCGACTGGCGCACAAATATCGCACTTCTGGGAGGAGTTGCAGCTAAAGAGGTAATTGTTTCCACCCTAGGAACCGCCTATTCACTTGGTGCCGTTGACAGTGATGCGTCCACCAACTTGTCTGAGCGCATTGCCAACGACCCACATTGGAACCCAATCGCAGCGTTGAGTGCTATGCTTTTTGTTTTACTTTACGCCCCGTGTTTCGTAACCATTGTTGTTATTGCTCGTGAATCAAACTGGAAATGGGCCTGTTTCGCCTTGATATTCAACAGCGCAGTTGCCTTTTCACTGGCAACAATCATTTTCCAAGCAGGTAAATTAGTAAGTTGAGGCTAGGGAACAATTGGTGTTCTCTTTTTACTAGACAAGCAACATAAATTCTGTATATTGAAAATTGCTTGTTTACCACGGGGTTTTAAGCCCCATATTTAATTCAGTTCAAAGGAGAATCGAAATGGCTTATGTAATTAGTGACGACTGCACCAGTTGTGGTGCTTGTGAGGATTCTTGCCCGGTAGAGGCTATCTCTGAAGGCGCTGACCAGTATGAAATCAACGCAGAGCTCTGCACAGATTGTGGCGCTTGCGCAGACACCTGCCCTGTAGGTGCTATCTCTGAAGGTTAATATTTTCCAGAGATAAAAAGCTAGAAAAAGCGAAGGGTACCACCCTTCGCTTTTTTATTTTCAAAAGAATCTAACACCCACCTTAGAAAAACATAACACTTTTCCCTTGCGCTCTTTTTATCAGCCATGCTATCATGACTTGTATTTTTGGTTTAGTACGGAACCCCCTTTTGACTTAACGGTACGATGACGCGCCACAGGGTTCCGGCTGAAAATACCAATATCGACCGGCATGGCCGGACAAAAAAGGAGTAAGACACAATGGCACAAGGTTCAGTAAAGTGGTTCAATGACGCAAAAGGTTTTGGTTTCATTGAGCAAGACGGCGGTCCGGACGTATTTGTTCATTTTTCAGCAATCGGCGGTGACGGATTCAAATCCCTCGCTGAAGGCGATCGCGTAGAATTTGAAATTACCGACGGTCAAAAAGGCCCTCAAGCAGCTAACGTTGTAAAGCTGTAAATTTCTAGTAAAAACAAAAACAAGCCCCGCAATTTAACGATTGCGGGGCTTTTTTATTACCCACCTGCTCAGCATCCGCAATTACCTGCTTTCACCTTGACATGGCATCCACCTGTTGCTAATTTCCTACTGTTGTGCAACTAAATTTAACCATTGTCTTTTAAGATCGATCATCATCAAGATAGGTTCCAATTGCGAGTACTCATTTCTGACAATTTTTCAGCCGATAGTTTAGGCATTCTTTCTGATACAGCCGGGATAAATGTCGACTACCGTCCCGGTATCGATTCCAAGAATCTATTACAGGCGATCGGCGATGTAGATGCACTACTAGTACGCGGCGGAACTGCGGTAACAGCTGAATTGATCGAAGCCGCGACAAATTTAAAAATAATAGCTCGCGCCGGCATCGGCATTGAAAATATTGACATGGATGCCGCCAACAAACACGGCATAGTGGTCACCAACACACCAACAGGCAGTACCACAACCATCGCCGAACATGCTATCGCCATGATATTATCGTTAGCTCGCATGATTCCTCAAGCCCACATATCCGTACGCCAGGGGCAATGGAACTCAACAAACTTTATCGGCACCGAAATCAGCGGCAAAACCCTTGGAGTGATCGGTGGTGGTAAGATAGGCCGAAAGGTTATCGAGTACGCACGCGGTCTGCATATGCAGGTCAACTTGTACGACCCATACCTTTCAGAAGAGATAATTAAACGCCTTGGAGCCAGCAAAGTTCCACTTGAAACCCTCCTACAAACATCCGACTTCATATCAGTACATGTACCGCTAAACAACGAAACAGAGCAATTTTTAAACGCAGAAACATTTGCTAAGATCAAACCGGGATGTCGCCTGATTAACTGCGCCCTGGGGGGGTTGATAAATGAAAAGGACATGGTAGAGGCGCTAAAAAATGGCATCTTGGCAGGTGCCGCCCTTGATACTTTCTCGACAGAACCGCCCATGCCCAACAATCCACTATTGGCACTGAAAAATGTCATCTATACCCCACACATGCGTGCATCCACTATTGATGCTCAAAAGAATGTTACAGTTCAAGCAGCGAAGCAGGTTGTCAATTTTCTGACTACTGGCATTGTACGCAACGCATTGAATGTTCCCTCTGTTAACTCCAACCTGCTAGACACGTTGCGACCATACATAACTCTGGGTGAGAACATGGGGGCATTCTTAGCGCAACAATTGGAGGAGAAACCCTTTGACAGTATCGCCATCGAATACTCCGGCACCATAACTCAAAACTCAACAGAACCGGTAACTTCTGCTGTCCTCAAAGGCTTACTTACTCCCATATTGGGACCGCGCATCAACTATGTTAATGCTCCGCATATAATCCGTGAACGTGGCATCACCGTAACAGAAACCCGCAGAAACCTTGCCGCTGGTTTTTCTAATATGATAAAATTAACCATTGTCGGCGAGCAAGGATGCCGTTCGGTGGAGGGCGCCATGTTTAACAACCAGGACTGTCGCATTGTCGGCGTAGATGGATATGCTATCGAAGCAACCCCAGCCGGTCACATTCTGGTCGTTAAAAACAACGACAGACCGGGGGTTATTGCTGTACTTGGAGCTTTAATGGCTGAAGAAAACATCAATATTGCAATGATGAATCTGTCACGGAGCAAAATTAAAGGTACTGCCATGTCGTTGTTAAGGGTAGATCAAAAAATATCTGCCGAGACAATGAAAAAACTGCGTCAACAAGACAACGTAATTTCAGCCATTCAGATTGAACTACCCGAGCAACTCAACTGTTAATTTCAAATAATCAATAGAGCTACCACAAGAAAGAGATAGATGAATCAAGACAACACAACTTTTGAAGCGATGATCCCCAAAGGGGTTAAAGATTTTCTGCCCATCAACGCCGTTAAAATTGAATACTTGAAAAGCACACTCCATCAGGTCTTTAAACGCTGGGGCTTTCAACCGCTTACTCCACCATCTCTGGAATTTCTCCACGTATTAGAGCGCGGTCTCGACAAGGAACTCAAAGAATCCACCTTGCGTTTTGACGATCGGCAAAGTGGTTATATGTTGGCGTTTCCTCCCGACATAACGCCACAGATTGCCCGTGTTTTTGCTACCAGAATGAAAAACGCCGCCATGCCCCAACGTCTGAGCTATTCATGTCGGGTTTTACGTCACACAGAACAGCAGGCAGGCAAAGATCGGGAGATATTTCAATCCGGTATTGAACTCATCGGTCATTCGGGACCACAAGCCGACGCTGAAATGATCGCAATCGCACTAGAGTGCTTAAGTGACCTGCAAGCTCCACAATACACTGTTGATATCGGTCAGGTTGAATTTTACCGCGGGGTACTTGCAGGGTTAAATCTAAACAACACACAAATAAACAATCTGCATAACATCATCCTGCACAAAGATAGCTCAGGGCTCAAACAACAGCTGGAAAAACTGCCAATCACAGCCCGGCAATGTGAAGAGATCATGGCACTACCACGCCTATTTGGTGGAGTTGACGTACTCGACCGCGCCGCCGCTGTAGTTACCAACGATCGCTCCAAAAAAGCGTTAGAAAATCTACACAAAACTTTAAATATCCTCGATTTCTATGGTGCAAATGAGCACTTGACCATAGACCTCGGTGAATTGCGCGGGCTTGGTTATTACACCGGCATCACTTTTCAGGGCTTCCTAGCCGGTTTTGGCAAAGCAGTTTGCTTAGGTGGGCGCTACGATGACCTGATGGGCACCTACGGCAGCCCAGCACCAGCAACAGGATTCGCCTTCAATCTGCTTAATTTACTATTTTCTATGCCAAATCAACTCTCTAAAGCAGCGAAACCCGGAGCCGATGCACTTATTGTATCTCAACACAAAGAAGAAACTTCTGTGCATAAACTGGCATCGGCTCTGCGCAGCCAGGGTCTTTCAACATGCATTGGCGAATACAGTCCACAGGAGAACCAACAATACGCAATCAAGATGAATTTTCGCTATCTCATCACTGTTCCAGAAACAGGTGACACCTGTTCAGTGCTGTCCATTAGCGACAACATCTTAAACGAGGTCGCCACAACAGCACTATTTGATGGCACCGCGACTCTGTAAACAATCAGGAGAACAAATATGGCTAACGTTGTAGTAGTCGGAGCCCAATGGGGTGACGAAGGCAAAGGTAAAGTTGTCGATATTTATACCGAAAATTCACAGGCAGTAGTTCGCTACCAAGGCGGCAATAATGCTGGGCACACCCTTGTTGTTGGAGACGAAAAAACAGTACTTCACCTCATCCCATCAGGGATTTTGCACAAAGGGAAAAAATGTATCATCGGAAACGGAGTGGTACTTGACCCTAAAGTTTTCATCGAAGAGATCAAAGATCTGAAAAAAAAGGGTTATATCAAGGATGAAAATCAGCTCGTGATCGACCGCAACGTACATATCATAATGCCCTATCACAAAAAAATAGACATCGCACGGGAGAACAAGCCCAGCGAACGCCACATTGGCACAACGGGGCGTGGCATTGGTCCAACATATGAAGATAAAGTCGGACGACGCGGCATCCGCCTTTCCGATCTGGTTACCCCCCATGTCTTTGCCCAAAAATTAAAAGAATACCTTCCAGAGAAAAATTTCTTACTAGAAAACTTTCTTCAGGATACCCCAATAGACGAGCAAGCAATTCTAGATGAGTACAATGAGTACGGCAAACAGCTTGCTTCATATATGGGCAACACCTCTACCCTTCTCGACCAATGTCGTACAAATGGCGACAATATTCTGTTTGAAGGAGCACAAGGAAGCCTGCTAGATGTCGATCACGGTACGTACCCCTACGTAACATCATCATCAACAATTGCCGGTGGAGCATGTACCGGCACAGGATTTGGCCCCCGTTTTATTGATGAAGTCGTTGGCATCTCCAAAGCATATGTTACCCGCGTTGGCGAAGGTCCATTTCCTACAGAACTAGATGGCGAAACTGGAGAACGTATCCGTAGGGCCGGTTCTGAATTTGGAGCCACTACTGGCCGACCACGTCGCACTGGCTGGTTCGATGCCATAGCTCTGCGCGAAGCGGTACGCACCAACGGGCTCAGTGGGTTAGCCATCACCAAACTTGATGTGCTAGGTGAATTTGAAGCTATCAAAATTTGCACAGCCTACTCATATCGCGGTGAAATGCTGGAAGAATTCCCCCACGACCTGCAAATACTTCAGGAGTGCAAACCCGTATATGAAGAATTTGATGGCTGGCAGTGCGATATTTCCACAGTAACAAGTTATGATGAATTCCCAGAGCAGGTAAAATCATACCTAAGCAAAATTGAACAAGTAACCGGATGCCCAGTTGTGCTAGCCATCACGTATAACTCTCTTCGTTGTGAGCCGGTAGCTCAGTTGGTAGAGCATCTGACTTTTAATCAGATGGTCGTGGGTTCGATCCCCCCCCGGCTCACCATTTAAAAAACATAAGTCCCTATCGTCTAGCCTGGCCCAGGACACCGCCCTTTCACGGCGGCGACAGGGGTTCGAATCCCCTTGGGGACGCCAAATATTTAAGCTCTGTTGATTGATTTCAACAGAGCTTTCTTATTTTATTCCATGCAGCTACATCCCTTTGGTCTACACCAGAAAAACCACCCCGGTTAATCCAAAGAATCATGACAAGATCATTAGAATCATTGAGTGTTTATATCCTTTTAATATGAAACGGTCACGCCGCGACATAGCTAACCTCAACCAAACCCCGAACTGGGCATGCAGCCCCCAGAGCTGTTATTAGAACTCACCTTGTTGGAAAACATTGATACAATCCTTTCTGCCTTACCGTTACAAACAGGACAGATAATTTCTTTTTGGCTGCTACGAGCAATCTTTTCGGTTACTTTACCGCAATCTCGACAGCGATATTCGTAAATAGGCATAAGCACCTCCTGACTTTTTCCGACAATATATTCTAAAATCTTCATATTTTCAATGGTGGATAGTTTTGACAACCTAAAAATGATCACTTGTGATAACCGAATTTTGACCACCATAAGCGTTAGATATAGCAACGCAAGACCTGACCCCACTGCACTTGTGTCAAACCGTAGGATGGGCAAAGGAGCGTAAGCGACGTGCCCATCAATCGTGTTGCGGCGCAGATCAAGGGCACACCATAGGGGAGCAACGTGTTGCGCCCTTTGGGTCTAAGGTTACAGGTTTTGGTTGTGGGGTATTATAAACTGGCACTGAATAACATCGCCAAAAGAGGGACTAGACCGATAAGAGATTGGAAAACTGCTATGAATCGTTTTTCCATCATGTTTGAAGACAGAATGCCAATTTATTAGAAAAAACATTTACACAAAATGCTTTACATACTCTCTGCATCAGATATTATTTTTGAACAGCTCTGATCATAGGTTGCACTCAACAACGCTTGCCCTTACAACCCTCACATTCATACTAATAATTTTTTTGCTTAATTAACTGCCACGTATAAACTTCTTTAAAACCAACAAGGATAAAACAGATATGAGCAATAACGATGCAGCGGAAGTTGAAATCTTTAGCGATGGTGCCTGTAGCGGCAACCCTGGCCCCGGCGGGTTTGGCACTATTATTCGCTACGGTGAGCACATGAAAGAGTTTAGCGGCTACGAGCCTGACACCACCAACAATCGCATGGAACTGATGGGGGCAATAATTGGCCTTGAAGCTCTTAAGCGACCATGTAAAGTCAACATGACCACAGATTCACAGTATGTATGCAAAGGGATGACTGAGTGGTTAGCGGGGTGGAAAAAAAAGGGCTGGAAGAATTCCCAGCGCAAGCCGGTGTTAAACCGTGACCTATGGGAGCGACTCGACGCTGCGGTAAACGGGCATCAGGTTCACTGGCATTGGGTCAAAGGACATGCCGGTCACATTGAAAATGAACGCTGTGATGAACTGGCGCGTCAGGCAATAGTTAATAAACAAGATTATTAACCACAACAGAGGAAGATACTATGAACACTGTCGATCAACAGATTGAACAATTTTTGTCCGCACCCGTATTTGCTGTCGCTGGAGCTTCTACTAATCGCAATAAATATGGCAATAAGGTGTTACGTTGTTACCAACGGGCCAATCGTGATGTTATCCCCATCAACAACAAGGTTGCCTCTATCGAGGGGCTTAAATCGGTAAAATCAGTTATGGATCTTCCTGACACAGTTCAAAGCCTGTCTATCATCACACCGCCACACATAACCGAGCAGGTCGTACAACAAGCGATCGACAAAGGTATTAAAAACATATGGATGCAACCCGGAGCAGAAAGCCCCAGTGCGGTAAAGCAGTGTATCGATAACGATATAAATATAATAGCTGACGGTAGCTGTTTACTGGTAATTTTGCGTTGAGGTGAAAGACAATTAAATCCAGTTATTTTTGACACAAAAAAACCCGGTATTTACCGGGTTTTTTTGTGTCAAAGTTTTACAATATAACTATCAGGCTTTAGTTAGTTCCACCGCTACCACGTTGTCATTGTCTGGAACAACTTGTTGAGCATTAAGCTCAGCAAAATGATATGGAGCGAAAATCAAGCCCTGCGGCACATAATTACTTAAACGTGCCACCCCGGTTGCACTACCTACGCTACTAGCTACAGTAACCTGATCCCCATCTGCAACACCGGCTTTTTTGGCATCTGCTTCATTGATTTCAATATATCCAGCAGGAGCAATATCACACGCTGCCGAAGCATAGGTGGAGGTAACACCTGTGTGAGCATGCATCTTACCGGTTAACAGTTGCAACCCTTTTACCACTTTGGTTTTAGCGAAAGTTGAGAATATCAATGATGCCGCGGCAGGAACATATTCTTTTTTTGCACACGAACTGGTGTAAGTCTCACCACTGACCTCAACACTGGTAAAGAGATCAGTAAGCTCCGCCATTTCGGCCAGGATTTTCTCGTTACACAAAGTCTGAGCACCCTTAAGTTGTCCATACAATTCGGCAAAAATCTGTTTATCGCTACGTGCTGCACCTGCTGGTTTAATCGCCTTACCCAGCATACCCGCACGATTATCACACGCAATATAGGTACCAGATTTTTCAGAATATGCAGCTGCCGGCAACACAACATCGGCAAGCTTAGTCAGCTCTGAATCAAGGATATCCTGAACAACGAGAAATTCTACCTTCTCCAGAGCAGCCTTCCAACGAGCACTGTTTGCGTAGGTAACCAATGGATTTGTACCAGCTAAATACAAGAAGCGCACAGTACCAGCCTCGATCCCGGCAAGGATCCCGTCGGCGTTCAAGCCACCACTCGGCAATGCAGCTACGCCCCAGCTTTTGGCAAATTTATCCGCAGCCTGCGCGTAACCTTGATATCCCGGCAACATCTCTGGGCAAACGCCGGCATCAAGCAAACCCTGAGTATTCGGACGCTCATCAACGGGGAACAACCCGCCCGCATCAGCGGTCAAAGCGCCTGTTACTATAGCAAAGTTAGCCAATGCTGCACTTATCTCCGCACAACGCGCCGATTTTGTTACATCAGCCCCAAAGATAATAGCAACATTTTCTGCTGCACCTAACGCTGCGGCTGCATCATTGATCAACTCTAGCGTTACACCACTCTCTTTAACTACTTTTTTCAGATCAATAGCCGCCAGAGCCTTCTTAACATCGGCACTATTTTTAACGTATTTTTTAACAAAAGCCGCAGAATCCTGACCGTTAGCCACAATCAACTTAACTAATGCACCTATCAAGGCAGCCTCACTGCCCGACTTATAATTAAGGAAAGTGTTGGACAGACCGGCAATACGCACATTACGCATATTTGCAACAACTACTTGAGCATCATTTTTGCGAATAGCCTTCTGAATCTGGTAGTTAATTTGTGGTTGCTCAGAGGTTATGTCTGATCCAAACACCAAGATTGCATCGGCCTGAGCAATTTTATCGCTACTGGTAGTGCTGGCACGCAGCCCCAACAATCGGTTAAGTGTATCAGACGCCTTCTGCATACCGTAACGGGCATCTGAATCTATATTATTGCTAGCAAAACCTGCACGGAACAGCTTTTGGAAGAGATAATTCTCTTCAACCGTCAGACGCGCTGAAGATAACCCAGCAACCGCATCTGCGCCAACCTCATGAACTTTGTCGATAA
Source organism: Desulfobacteraceae bacterium 4572_35.1 (assembly GCA_002084705.1). Classification (GTDB taxonomy): domain Bacteria; phylum Desulfobacterota; class Desulfuromonadia; order Desulfuromonadales; family Desulfuromonadaceae; genus Desulfuromonas. Next base: position 7,787 of record NBLX01000026.1, on the reverse strand, counting down.
TCGCCTGTTGAGCCCGATCCCAATCCACTTCTGTCTGTTGCAAACGCGGAGCAAGCACACGCTCAGGAGCATTAACAAAACCATAACCAAAACATGAATCGAAGCTAAGCATACCATCGTTAATAGTCACATCATCCTGTGAAGTGATACGGTATAACTTGTTCTGTTTCACATTGAGATCAACCTGTTCAAGGCTACCACCAGCAAAACCGATAGAGGGAACCTTGTTCAAAGTCCAACTACGAGATGAATGCTTGAACGGCTTAGAGATCATTGCTCCAACCGGACATACAGCAACCGCATTGCCCTCAATATAAGGATCAATTTCGTTGTCTGGGTTATAGTTGATATACGCTTTATCTCCACGTTCCACAACTTCGAATGAACCAATACCAGTCAACTCATGACCAACTTTTACACACTTTTCACACAGTATACAGCGTGAAGGTACATTCTCAATGAGGGGCCAGTCAGTTACCTTTTCGTGAGCTACATCATCGGCGCTGAACGGTTGATCGAGAACATGATTATCAAAACAGATATCCTGTAAATCACACTCACCTGCAGCATCACACACCGGGCAATCAAGCGGGTGATTTACCAGCATCAGGCGTATCATGTCTTTACGTGTCTCTTCAAGTTTAGGCGTTGAAGTAGTAACAACAATACCTTCAGTTGCAACAGTATTACACGCAGTAACCGGCGTATCGACTCCCTCAACATCAACTAAACACACACGGCATGCGCCAGTGGGAGATAGTTTCTTCAGGTAACACATGGTCGGTATCTTGATACCAAGCTTTTCAGCGGCAGTTATTATTGTAGATCCCGCCTCAACTTGCACATCCTGACCATCTATTGTGAGATTGATCATTGCATTTTCATTTTTATTGCTCATATGAAAAATCCTAAATCTAGTGTCCGTTTTCAGCTATATTACACCATGTTATCGACTACTTGTCAGTAGCAACCATCGCCACACGATAACAACGTAAGCAACGATCTGCCTCAACTACCGCCTGCGACTCAGGCATAGCCAACTCTATCTCATCATAGTTGGCAGCGCGCTCCGCTCCGCTGATCTTGGGTTGATGCTCACGATGTAAACCGCCAAGAACCGGAACCTTTTCATCGGAGTTAAAAACTCCCAACCTATTAACCGCATCCTCCAGAGCCTCCTCGTCATTCAATAACGATTTACCCTCAGACAGATAACGGTCCATAACACTGGCAGCACGCTTCCCGTGACCAACCGCCAACACAACTGTCATCGCTCCATACTCGCAGTCGCCACCGGCAAAGACACCGTCATCATCGGTCATCATCGTTCCGCCAGAGGTCTTTATGCTATTCCAGCGAGTCTTCTGAACATTGTAGTCGTCATCATCAAGATATGACAGATCTGGATCCTGACCGATTGCTGGAATTACCATATCGCAAGGGATAACATATTCGGAACCTTTAACAGGTTGCGGGCGACGACGTCCTGAATCGTCCGGCTCTCCCAGTTCCATTTTTATAACCTCAACGCCGGTGATCTTATTATTTTTGCCGCCAGAAGAGAAACCTTCGTAGCCAGCATCTTCACCTTCAACGCCCATAGGCTTGGATTTGAAGCACCCAGTTCCGAGGAATACCGCATCATATTGCGCTTTGAGCTCCTTCAAGGTAACATCAACACCAAGCTTAACACCGTATTCGATCTCTACACCCAGCGCAGTAATGTTATCTGCTTCACGCTGCAGCAAATGGCGTGGCATCCGATAATCCGGGATACCAACGGCAACAGTTCCACCAGGCTCAGATAGCATTTCGATAATTTTAACTTTGTGACCAGCTAATGCCAGATAATAAGCACAGCTCAAACCAGCAGGACCGGCACCGACAACAATGACTTTCTTCCCAGTAGGCGGCTGAGTTATTTTAGGAGCCGGTTTGTGATGCATCCATTCATGATCTGACGCTACCCGTTTCAACACCATTATACTGATAGGCTCATCTACCAGTGCTCGACGGCACGCTGTCTCACACGGGTGTGGACAAACACGACCGCAAACGGCAGCAATAGGCATCCGCTCACGAACTTTGGCAAGTGATTCATCAAAACGGTAGTTTTTGATCTCCTCGATATAAGCAGGAATATCGATATGTGCCGGACAACGATCCATACACGGTGCAGTAAGTTTATCGTGATAACTACCGGCAAATTTCGGCTTGCGACCACCGCTTATATAGGCCATATAATCGTCGCGAAAATGCTTCAGTGTATCCAACACCGGAATCACTGAGGTCATACACAGAGTGCATTTGCAATCCTCAAGCAAACTTGAGAGGTTCTCGATAATACCGAGATCCTTCTCTTCGCCGTGTCCTTCAACGATACGTGCCAGAGTGTCCTGCAACACTCGGGTACCCTTCTTGCCGGGAGTACATTTACCGCAGCAATGCTTCTCTTGCACCCGCTTCATGTACTCGGCAGCCATCGCAACTACATCGACATCCTTATCGAGCAGAACAACACCATCCCAGCCCATAAAAGCGCCGACCTTGCTGTCACCCAAATACTCGGTAGGAATTTTGAGCTCTAACGAAGCTAAATCTGTGTCACCGCCTTTGCGGTTATCGACGATTTTTCTTCCCCAGCTGGAAAAAACGATTTCAGACAATATGACCTCCTGTAATACCCACGCTCTCGCCTGTATGAGAGCTTTTTATGCTCCACAAAAAGGACCTTGCTCCACCCTTTTTGTCTTAAATCTTGCCCGATTAAACAACTGACTTTTGTATACAGTATGCAGCTAATTACCACAAATGCTGCCACTAAATCAAGGATAAATTTCCATAACCATATCCAGTTATATGCCAATTAAGAGAATATCAATCAGCTATTTGCCACCATGCCATCTATTCAACTTCGTTCCGTAGAGCCGCAATAGCCGCTCGATAATCGGGCGCATTAAATACCGCACTACCAGCAACAAAAACATCAGCACCAGCAGCGGCAATCTCAGCGATATTCTCCACCTTCACGCCACCGTCAACCTCCAACTCAATATTGCGCCCACTAGCTTCGATCATCTCCCGCAGCTGTTTAATTTTCGGCAACATGGCTGGAATAAAACTTTGTCCACCAAAGCCGGGATTGACGCTCATAACCAGAATAAGATCTACTTCGGCAACAATAACTTCAAGGGTCGCCGCCGGTGTAGCCGGATTTATAGAAACTCCAGCTTTTTTCCCCAAACCGTGGATCAACTGCACAGTACGGTGCATATGGGGCACAACCTCCTGATGTACGGTTATTATATCTGCTCCAGCCTTGGCAAAATCTGGAATGTATAGATCAGGATTTTCAATCATAAGATGTACGTCAAGAGGCAACGTAGTAACCTGGCGCAGTGCCAGCACCACCGGAGCACCAATGGTAATATTCGGGACAAAATGACCGTCCATTACATCCACATGAATGTAGTCGGCTCCTCCCTGTTCTACAGTACGTATTTCGTCCCCAAGACGGGCAAAATCAGCCGACAAAATAGATGGCGAAATTTTGATCATATCTTTTTTCCAACCCTCCCCTTACGCCGCAATGCAGCGGCAAAAAAACAATCCATATTATCGTGACGGCTGGTCAATGTGGTCAAGCATCCATGCGCATCAAACAGCTCCTGCCAATGTTCAGGCACATTCAAACGTAAATCTTCGAGGATAAAATCGGTATGAGTTTGCAGAAAATCGGCGACCACCTCCGTAGATTCTTCGGCAGTAGTAGTACACAACGAATACACTAACAAACCACCATCTGCTACCAACTCGGCGCTATTAGCCAGTATTTCCCGCTGCAATTGCGCCAGGCGCGACACATCCTCTTCGCTGCGCCGCCAGCGCGATTCCGGGTTGCGCCGTAACACTCCCAAGCCACTGCATGGAGCGTCTACCAACACGCGGTCAAAAGAGCGCTCAGCAAATAGCGAACAACTCTGCGTCATATCGCACACCTGACTATTTATAGAATGACATCCCAGTCGCTCAGCCCCCTGATCCACCAGCGCAAGTCTCTTCGAATGCAAATCCATGGCAGTAATTTCGGCTTTATCTTCAGCCAATGCCGCCAAATGTGTTGTCTTGCCGCCGGGAGCAGAACATACGTCCAGCACCTTTTCCCCCGGTTGTGGATCCAACAGAGAGGCAATCAACATACTTGCCTCATCCTGAACCTGATACCAACCCGCGAACAACTTATTGAGCTCATACAAATTACCGCGCTCTAACACCACCCCATCAGGAGCGTATTTTGTGGCTCGCATTTCGAAGCCGGCATCAGCTAATTTGGCAATAAATCCTGCCCGATCTGTTTTTAAGGTATTAACCCGCAATGTTGTCGGCGGCACTTGCAAGGTGGCTGCAGCCAATTGCCCGGCTTCCTCACCACCAAATTTGCTCAACCAGCGCTGCGCTAACCAGCGTGGCAACGATTGGCAATACACTAACCAATCCAGGGGATCAGACTGTGGCTGCGGCCACTTGACCCGCTGTGGTTCGCGAATACAGGAACGCAAGACACCATTGATCAATCCGGTAGCGCGCTCAAAGCCCTGCCTACGCGCCAGATCTACCGTACTGTGCACTGCAGCACGCTGAGGCACCCTGTCTAAATAAAGCAATTGATAAACTCCAAGGCGCAATAGCGTTAAAACCTGTGGCTCAAGTTTCGGCACCGGTTGGCGACAATAGGCACCAAGAATATAATCCAGGCTGCCCCGTCGGCGCAACACACCATATACCAGTTCCGTTGCCAAACCACGTTCACGCCTATCCAGCTGAGGTACCACCGACAGGGCACCATCAAGAGCCAAATCCGAATAAGCTCCCTCTTCAACCCGCATTAACACCTGAAAAGCAATAGAACGGGAATCTTTTGCAACAATCTCTCTTTTTTTAGCCACAGGCAATTCACCTTGTTATTCTGAGTAACTTCAATTTAAAACATCTGATTTCAAGTTGGATTGTTAATCCAAAACATCGCACACATCTCCCGATGAAAGTCCTCCCGCAAAATATGCGGACATATTCTATCCATAAAAACAAACTCTTTATACACAAACGAAACCAGGGGACGCAACTTAATACGCCCCCTGGTTTTATCATTTTTCAGACTGCTCTATTTAAGCCATCTCTTCAAGACGGCGTAACCGCTCCTCGATAGGAGGATGTGTTGAGAATAAACTTTGCAAACCCTTACCCGACAGCGGATTCACTATAAACATATGTGCCGTTGCATCGTTCACGTTGTGCATGGGACGCTGATGATTTGCAGCATCCAGCTTACGCAATGCACTAGCTAAATAATGAGGATTACCGCACATCGCCGCCCCACCGCGATCGGCAGCATATTCGCGCGAACGCGATACCGCCATCTGTACCAGCATTGCAGCTATAGGCGCACAGATCATGGTAATAATCATCACGAAAATATTACCGCCACCCTCTTCGTCATCACCACCTAAACCACCAAACAACATCGTCCATTGCGCCATCTGCGCCATATATGAAATAGCACCGGCAATAGTTGCCGCAATTGAACCAATCAAAATATCCCGATGCTTTACATGAGAAAGCTCATGCGCCATAACACCCATAAGCTCTTCACGACTGAGAATATTCATTATCCCCTCAGTAGCCGCAACCACCGCATGCTTAGGATTGCGTCCGGTCGCAAAAGCGTTGGGAGTTAACTCTGGAATCACAAACACCTTCGGCATCACCATTTGGTTACGACGACACAACTCCTGCACAACATCATACAAAACACCACTGGTGACTTCGCGTCCCTTGTACATGCGAATAACAATTTTATCCGAGAACCAATAAGAGCCAATATTCATAACACCAGCAATAACTAACGCAACAATCGCACCGCCACGACCACCAAGCATACCGCCGATCATCATCAACAAAATTGTCATCAGCGCCATCAAGCCGACTGTCTTTAAATTATTTAACATCTTTTTCACCCTTTTTATTTAACGCAAAACAAACAGCTGCAACACGCTCGCTTGCAACCAATAACTGGTTCTTTTACATACACGGTGAATATAAACAGCAGATAATTAATTTTCAAGGGACAAAGCATGGATTTATCACTGTGTAAATTACGGGAGAAAACAAACTTACAACTTGCATCCGATAACATTTCTCCCATAATAGCAGAGATTATCGAATCAACATCAACCATATCCCATAGGAGAATAAAATTAATGGCACATAGAATCAACAAAGATGAATGTATCGGCTGCGGTGCTTGTGAACCAGTTTGTCCAGTAGAGTGTATTTCCGCATTGAACGACGACAAAAGAATTATTGCCGAAGATGTTTGTATCGACTGCGGTGCGTGCGCTGAAGTTTGCCCTGTAGATTGCATAGCTGAAATTAATGCCTAAACAACCGGCACCAACACAAAAAACAACAGAGAGTCCAAGAGAGATGAGCGGAAAAGATATTTGGAACGACTTGGTCAAATTGCGCCAAAATGCACCATTGGTACATAACATTACCAACTATGTGGTAATGAACATTAGCGCTAATGCCCTGCTAGCAATTGGCGCCTCCCCCGTTATGGCTCATGCACCACAAGAAGTTGCTGAGATGGTCAATATTGCATCTTCACTGGTGATAAACATTGGCACCTTGAGCGACAAATGGATTGAAGCAATGACTTTATCCATGCGGGCAGCGGCAATTAAAAGCATACCAATAATCTTCGACCCGGTTGGTGCCGGGGCAACAACATATCGCACTAAAACATGTATTGACCTGCTGACAGAAACACGACCTTCAGTAATTCGCGGCAATGCCTCAGAAATTATGGCTCTTCTCGATTCGGAAATTCAAACCAAAGGGGTTGATAGTGCAGCCAACGCGACCGATGCCGAAGTTGCCGCCATCTCCTTGGCAAAAAAATACAACTGTGTCGTGGTAGTCAGTGGTGCAACCGACCTGATAACTGATGGCAACAAAAGAAACTTGGTCAACAACGGTCACGCCATGATGCCAAAAGTCACCGGCCTTGGATGTACAGCTACCGCCATCATTGGCGCTTTTGCTGCGGTCAATACCGACACCATGGCGGCCGCCACCAACGCCATGGCAACCATGGGAATATGCGGAGAACTTGCCGCCGAAATGTCGGCAGGGCCAGCATCTCTGCAAATGAATTTTATTGACACATTATATACATTGGATGAACAACAGATCATCCGCACCCTGAGATAATAAAATACAGCACTCAACGGCTGCGTATAAGCACAGACCCAACGGGTGAATTCACAACCAAACATATACGGATCTGATCGTAGCGACAGATAACACCATTTGTTAAAGTCACTGCCATCAAGACTTGGCGTGGCAGACAAGGCTTGAACCTCCTTTCTTCTTAATATGTAAAAAAACAAAGCCGATTCGGATGCCTCCCCGAATCGGCTTTGTTGTATCTGACCGGTTTTCCTCGCACAACACTACCAAAAACTAAAAAACATTCTGAGATCATTCATCAGACAAACAACAGCTTTATCTACTAATTCTCCACCAAAATAGAACTGTCCATAAACAATGTACATAAATTTAAATTGAACGATTGTAATATTTAAGCCTGTTCTGCAAACTCTATAACTGCTACACGATTAAAGGATCTTGCCCCAAATATTCCCTTCAAACCATTCAACAGGGCAAAAAATAGCCCTCTTTATGAAGTAGCTGAAATTCTCACACAATTTCTTCCAGCGTCTTTA
>NBLX01000147.1 GCA_002084705.1 Desulfobacteraceae bacterium 4572_35.1 | reverse complement strand
AATATTCAGCATGACTGTTGATTGGTTTTTATCGCTGAGCAGGTCTGATGGGAGTTCTGTTGGGCATATGGCTTGAATGGTTTCTTTAATGTTGGTATCCAATAATTGTTCTTTGTTGATGCCCAATAATTGCTCGGCGGCGTTATTTGCCAGCTCTATTTTGCCGGAACTGTCGGTGACTAGCAATCCATCAGAGATAGAGGTTAAAATATTCAGAGTTTTCTCTTTCTCGTGTTGCCAAAATTGAACCGCTTGTTGTTGTTTGAGTAGTATCTGGCGGTTGTGGTTGCGAAGCACCCCAACCAGCAAGCCAGCGCAGGTGCCAACGGTTATGGGGACAATAATTGTTTTGATCTCTAAAGTGAAACCGGCAATAGCTTTTTGCGCTAAAGCAAAGAGAGAAAACAGAGCGATGCCGCCTAATATGTGGAAGAATATATAAAATATTGGTCTAATCTGTGAGGTGTTGTGTTTTTGGATTATTGGTTCTGTGCAGTTGTTTGCCCGCATTAAGAATGCCTCTTAGGTGTAATTGATGGGTAATTATCAATCATTAATAATATTGTTCTAGCACTTATAGAATTTATTGTCCCTTTTGACAAGTAATGATTTGTTGTTAGTTGTTGATGCCAGTGGTGTGTGGTAGTGTCAGGTTTGTTTTATTTTGTCGTTGCAGGTATAAAAAGGGCGGGGAGGTGGGAGCTTTAATGAGAGGTCTGGTAGATCTGCATATGCACAGTATATGCTCCGATGGTGCCTATGCCCCTGCTGATTTGGTTGATAAAGCGGCCAGTGCCGGAGTAATTGCCCTGGCGTTATGTGATCACGATAATGTCGATGGTGTTGCTCAGGCTCGCAGCGCAGGGCATCAACGGGGAGTTCATGTTATTCCCGGTGTAGAGTTGTCATGCGTGAGTGGTGAATACCGGGATGTTCATCTGCTCGGCTATGGATTTGATAGCGACAATTACCAGCTACGCCAGGCTTTAATCAGTTTTAAAGAATTTCGTGCCCATAGAAATCGCCAGATTGTCGATAAAATAAATAAGGTGCTGTTGAGTCGGGGTAAGCAGGAATTGGACTTTGAGCGCGTATTGGCACGTGCTGGCGGGGCTCTTGGTCGTCCCCATATCGCCATGGAGTTGATAGCTTGTGGCTATGCGAAAAGTGTAGAAGATGCTTTTAGCCGCTACCTGGTGCCATGTAATGTGTCTAAGCGATTTTTCCTCATCAGTGAGGCGATTGAGCTGATAAAGGCAGCGGGCGGGGTCAGTGTGTTGGCTCATCCTCCATATATAACTCGAGATCAGTCGGCCATGAAACAATTGCTTGATGAATTGGTTGCCGTTGGTTTGCAGGGTGTTGAAGTGTATAATAATGGTGCCAGTTGTGATGATATTGAGTGGTATCTCACGCAGGCACGCTTGCGTAAGTTGCTGGTTACGGGTGGCTCCGATTTTCATGGCATAGAAGATGGTGGTGCCGAATTTGGAAAAGTTCGTTCTATTGGTGCTATTCCGTATAGTTGTTTCGAAGATCTGTATCAGACGATCAACAGCTAACGCTAATAGTTGATAAAGAAAACAGCCCAAGTAGTGGGTTTATATAAAATAAAGGGATATTTAAGCTATGGCAGTTGTAAAACAGGGCGATCGGGTCAAAGTACACTACGTTGGAACTTTTGATGATGGCAATGAGTTTGATTCATCAACCGGTGGCAGCCCCCTGGAGTTCACTATGGGGGAGCAGCAAGTGATTCCAGGCTTCGAAAATGCGATTGAAGGGATGGCTGTTGAAGATAAAAAACAGGTGAGGATTGAAGCCGCCGATGCTTATGGTGAGTATGATGATGAACAGGTGGCTATCGTTGAGCGGAGCATGCTCCCTGCTGAGGTTGAGCTCGAGGTTGGAATGCAACTCGAGGCGGAAACTGAGGATGGTGTCCCTTTTGTGGTTACCATTGCCAAGATAGACGGTGACCAAGTGACTTTGGACGGAAATCATCCCATGGCGGGTAAAACACTTAATTTCTCTTTGCATTTAGTAGAAATTTTCACCTAGGAGATTGTCGCTCTTGACAGTTATGACAACACCGGAAATAAAAATAATGAAGTTGTTTGCCACCTCACCAACCGGGCTGGAGCCATTGTTAGTTGATGAACTCGAAAGTTTTGGTGCTGACAAGGTGCGCCAGACCCGTGGTGGTGTAGAATTCTTCGGTGATCTGGAGGTAGCTTATCGTGCCTGTCTGTGGTCGAGGCTGGCGGGGAGAATTCTGCTGCCGGTGCTCGAAGAACCGGTCGCCGACACCGAACAGCTTTACACGGTAGTAAACAACTTTGACTGGGAAAATCATTTTGCTCCGAGCGCTACCATGGCGGTTGATTGCAATTTATCCTCGGCGCAGATCACCCATTCGCGCTATGCGGCGCTTAAAGTCAAAGACGCCGTGGTCGATCGCTTTCGTGAGCAATGTGGTACACGTCCGGATATAGCTGTACAGCAACCGGACTGGCGTCTTAATGCCTGGATTCAGCGAGATCAGCTGGTGTTGAGTATTGATCTGTCGGGAGACAGTCTGCACCGGCGCGGTTATCGTACCGAGGGGGGGCGGGCTCCCCTAAAGGAAAATCTGGCCGCTGCGTTGTTGTTGCGTGCTGGCTGGAATGAACTAAGTGGTGATGGGGCGCCATTGATTGATCCTATGTGTGGCTCCGGGACTATTGTGCTGGAAGCGGCACTTATGGCTGGGGATTGTGCTCCAGGTATGTTGCGCCACTATTTCGGTTTTTTACATTGGCAGCGTCACGATGCAGATTTATGGCAGAAATTACTCGATGAAGCGCAGCAGCGTCGTAGTGCTGGTTTGGCAACGTTGCCGCGCATTGTCGGTTACGATAGAGATCCGCATGCTATCAAGATCGCCTGGGCTAATGCCGAGCGTGCCGGAGTTGAACGCTGTGTTCACTTTGAACGTCGCGATGTATCTCGGTTGGGGGATGAGGATGATCTGTCCGTAGCCGGTTTGGTGATCACCAACCCCCCTTATGGTGAGCGCCTTGGAGAGAAAGAACAGCTCCTTGAATTGTATGCTCTGTTGGGACAGCGGTTGCGGGAGAAGTTCCCACACTGGAAGGCTGCTGTGTTTACCGCCAGCCCTGAATTAGGCCACGAACTGGGGATGCGAGCGCAGCGTAAGCATACTTTTTATAACGGACCGCTACAGTGTCAGCTCCTCCATTTTAATATTGAAGCGGAACATTTTTTTCGTGCTCCAGTCAGCGCTGCTCACGGTCTTGCCAATGTGGTTGAGCTCAGCGCTGCCGCGCAGATGTTTGCCAATAGGTTGCGCAAAAATCTCAAACGGCTGCGGCGCTGGGCAAAGCGCAGCGGAGTAAGTTGTTATCGTGTATATGATGCTGACCTGCCCGATTACGCTGTAGCTGTAGATATCTATGAACAACGGGTGCATGTGCAGGAGTACCAGGCACCGGCAACAATTGATGAAAGATTGGCTCGCCGCCGCCTGCGTGAAGTGATAACGTTGTTGCCGGAGTTGCTTGACGTTGATCCCGAATATGTTTATGTGAAAACCCGCAAACGGCAGCGGGGTACAGCTCAATATGATCGTCACGGTCAGAGTCAAGAACTGTTTGAGGTGAAAGAGGATGACTTGCGTTTTTTAGTCAATCTCGGTGACTATTTGGATAGTGGCTTGTTCCTTGATCATCGTCTTACCCGTAAGCTGTTGCGTGAATTGGCCCCGGGACGTGATTTTCTTAATTTGTTCGCTTATACCGCTAGTGCCAGTGTGTATGCGGCGGCTGGCGGTGCAGCAACTACAACCAGTGTCGATATGTCTGCTACCTATTGCAACTGGGCTAAACAGAATCTTGAACTCAACGGATTCAGTGGTGGACTTCACCAGGTGATAACGGCAGATTGTTTGGCCTGGCTACAACAGACTACCCACAAATACGGGCTTATATTCCTTGATCCGCCAACTTTTTCCAACTCTAAGAAGATGGATGATTGCTTTGATGTGCAGCGCGATCATGTTGATCTTATCCGGCAGGTCTGTCGTCTGCCTTTGTCGGTAGTGCAAGCCACAAGATTAGCGTTGTCGATTTATTGGCTGACAGCAGTGCTATACTGCTTGATGTGCGTACCACTGAAGAGGCGGAGACGGTGAAGCTTGATTTTGTTCATCACCTGACTTCACTTAACATCCCGCTGCACTGTCTTCCCGACCAATTTAAGCAAATTTCTGCTGAAAAAAGGGTGGGTATCTTTTGCCCCCATTCGGTGCGGGCGGCGGTAGCTTATACATATCTGCGTACCCTTGGTTACGATAACGTTTACGTTATTGAAGGGGGATATGCGGCTTTGGTGGAGGAGGCTCGGCCAGGCAAGGTGCTTGCTAAAGTGGGTAAACGCTAGATTAGGGATGATTATGGCTGGAATAAGGAAACGACATATTGCACCGCAGGAGAAGATGGAAAAGGTGCTGCGGGTGGCGCGGGAATTGTTTGTGCAAAAGGGGTATCACAGTGTCTCTATCCCGGCAATTGTTGATGCTTCAGGTGTCAGCACCGGAGCCATTTACAGCTATTTTGACAACAAGGAGAGTCTTGCGCTACGCATTCATCAAGACACGTTGAACGACTTTCAGCAGATGTTTGAGCGGCGGTTATCCGAGGCAGGATCAATTAGGGAAAAACTTGAAGCTTTTGCCCGGCTCTCCTTTGATGTCGCCGAATCAGATCCGGTCATGATGGAATATATGTTGTTTATGAAGCATACAGAGTTCATGACAGAGCCAACGCCGATATGTTTTACTGAACCGTTTAAAAAAATACGCCAAATCGTCGAACAGGGGATGGATGAAGGGGTGATCCGTCGCCAGGATGTTTATACCGCCGCCATAGCTTATACCGGTGTAGTGCTGCGGGCAGTTGAACTGCGGCTGTTGTGTATTTTAAGTAATTCCCTAGAGCAGCTAACCCCAGATCTGTTGCACAATGCCTGGGCGGCAATTGAGAGTTAACGCTGCGTATCTGTGAGCCTCGCATGAATAATGGCATAAAATAAAACTATATGTCACGTCTGGGTACGTTCCTTATTTTGATGGCGTTGCTATCTCTTGCCGGTTGTCATAGCGAGAGCACACTCTCCCAGTGTGTACGTTGCCACGCCAATCTTGAACCAGCCTCCCCAACTCATGGCGATTGTGTCTCCTGCCACGGCGGCGATGCCACAATTGCTGATAAAGATGATGCTCATAAGAGCATGTATGGCCCCCGTAATCCGTCGGCACCGCAGTTCTGGAAAGATAGTTGTGGTAAGTGCCATCAATATCAGTGGCAGCGTTTAAATGCCAATCTCATGTTTACCAATAGCGGCTTTATCAAGAATATCCGTTTAACCTGGGAAGGGGGCGAAGATCACCTCTACTCCACTAACGGTCAGGAAACTTTTGCCGCCAACGGGGAGCGGGTTCGTCTGACCTCTGTGAACAAACTGGATAATATTGCGGGTGAACTCTATCGTAAATATTGTTCTCTGTGCCATGTGGGGATTGAATCGACACAGTCGTGGCGTGCCTCACATGCTTCCGGTTGTGCTGCCTGCCATTTTCCCTTCAACGATAACGCTACTTATCAGGGTAGTGATCTTGCCCTTAAAGGTACATGGCCCCATTCTACCACTCATGAGATGGCGGCGTTGCCTCCCGATGAGGTGTGTATGCACTGCCATAATCGCAGTGGGCGCATCGCATTGTCTTATCAGGGGCTTAATGACGGCAACAATGGCTCGGTGCCGGTGCAGGGAGCGTTCCCGCGTAATTTTATTAGCGGAGCTAGAAATGTTACCCATATTCAGGCCGATATCCATCATGACAAGGGGCTGGAATGTATAGATTGCCATACCTCTCGTGATGTAATGGGGGATGGCTATGCTTACGAAAACATGTATTTGCAAACCAGCGCTGGAAAAGGTGGAACGGGAAAATCACGGGGCAGTGCGGGAATCACATAATTATAAACAACAAGTACACATCGGTGATAACTTGGTGCTTACGGCTAAAGGGCGTCCGTACTCAAATGTGTTATCCCGTGACGGTAAAATTGTGTTGGTTGGTAAACGCAACGGTGCTGAACATGAATGCAAGGTTATAACCGGTAGCGCCGAGCATAAAATTGCCGGGCACGAACGGATGGAATGCTATGCCTGTCATACTGCCGCGGTGCCGCAGTGTTTTGGTTGTCACACTGAGTATGATCGCTCACGTGCTGGCTACGATTTTATGAAGGGGGAGGATACCCCCGGAATGTTCAGCGAAAGTGAAGATTACCGCAGTCTATACCCCTTTCCGCTGGCTCTGGATCAGCGTGGGAAAATTGCCCCGCTAACCCCCGGATGCCAAACGTTTGTCACTGTGCTTGATGAAGCTGGTGCTGCTGTTAAACAAGAGTATGTAACTGAATTTCGAGGTAAAAAACAACTGCGTTTTGCTCCTGTCTATTCCCATAATATGAGCGCTAAGGCTGTTGGTTGTAGTCAGTGCCACGCCGATCTACGATTCTTAGGCTTTGGTCAGTATGTAGTTTCCGGTCAAACCGTTGAGAGTTCCCTGTTGTGTGAAAAAGGAGATAAACATCCCCTCGATGGTTACATGCGGATGCAAGACGGACATATTGAGTCATTCTCAGCGGTGGTGCGTGAACATAGCAGAGCTTTGAATGAACAGGAGGTGCGGCGGGTATTGGCAGTTAACCAGTGTCTGGTTTGTCATGACAATCCGCGTGACTTTATCTATCAACAGGCTCTTGATTATGATCAAATTGACAAATGTTTTAACCGCGCTGCTGCTAAGTAGTGTCTTGATTGTTGTGAGCTGCCTCGGTGTTGCCGCTGGCGAGCCGATTAGCGCCTCCGCCGGTGATTTGTGCCGTGCCAGTTTCCCCTGTGGGCAGTGCCATCAGGTTACTATTGACGGAGTACATAGCCACTTGCAGTGTCGAGATTGCCATGGCTCAGTGGTCGCTGGCGATGGTGCGAGCAAGGCTAAGTTTGATAATCCCGCCGACATGCTAAACGGAGCGTCTGGATGCGCTTCTTGCCACAAAGGTACGGAGCATATTTTCCACCAGGCGATGACTACCCGTGCCGCTGAGCAGCAGTTTTGCCAGCGTAGTTGGGGGAGAGCTGATCCCGATTTTTATAGCCAGAATTGTGTCGGTTGCCATGTTTCAAGTTGCCTCGATTGTCACAGCGCTAATATTGATAATGGGGGCAATGTCAGTGATGGCAAGTTTGCGGTTCAGCATGGTGGACACGCTATTCAACGACCTGATTCAACAGTTTGTTATCGTTGTCATAATGGCTATTTTATTGGGTGGGATTATGCCGGACGTGCTCCGCGTGAGGACAGCTTGCGCTACCAACGGGGGCCACAAGCAAATGGGCAATATTTTTTAAAGATGCTGCCGGATATCCACTATGAAGCTGGTTTGGAATGCAGTGACTGCCATACCATGGCCAGTTTACAACGTGGAGATAAGGCGGCAAAAAGATGTCGCGATTGCCACACTCCTGATCCTGAAGTTATTGAACACAGCATCGATGCACACTTGAACAGGATGGAATGTGCCAGTTGCCACGCAGCATGGGCAGCACAGGATTATGGCAGCTATTATATCCGCACTATAAATAGCAGTAATCGTCAGTATTTTCGAGTGCGTGAACTCAACGATAAATATGTGAAGAGCAGTTATCTCAAGCGTCAGGATTTGCCACAGCTGGGTCTGAATGATCAGGGCTTGATCGCACCGATCAGACCGCAATTTATTGCCTATTATTGTGAGATGAATAATAATGTCCCCGTTGGTGAAGAAAATCGTCAACTGGCAGCGCAGTGGAAAGCCTTTGCCCCCCACACAATTCGTCGAGGTGCCCCCATGTGTGATAGCTGTCATGGGAATGCCCGTCGTTTTATGCTCCAGCCTTTGGATCAACGCGTGTATCGTCCTGATCTTGACGGGCTTCATCTGGAATGTTTCTGGCGTTCGCAGGGGCAGACACTGGTTAATGGTAGTTTTTATTCGCAGCAACAATTTGATAGTATGTCGCAAAAAACATCCGAGTATGCGCGAAAGTATGTAGAAAAATGGCAAAGTTTTCTCAAAAAAGACGTAGATTCCTGCGTACACTGATTTTCGCCTTGCCCGGTGTCTATCTGCTGCAGCGGTTTTTTGCCGTGCCTGCGCCCAAGAGAAAACTAGTTGCAACGGTGGCGGATGCTAAAATACCTCAACGGGGGGCGTTGGTGTATCGTCAGCAACGCTTTGCCATAATTCGCGAGGGAGCAGAGGTCTATGCCCTCAGCTTAGTGTGTACCCACCTGGGCTGTACTCTTAATGTAACTTCGAGTAAATTATCTTGCCCCTGTCATGGCAGTGTTTTTGATCGTAGTGGTGATGTTACCCACGGACCAGCGGATAAAGCATTGCCACGTTTGAGCTTGCAGCGTGATAAAGAGCAGTGGCTGGTATTCTTGGATGGAAAGCTTAAGGCGTGATCAACGATTTTATTAAACATCTATTCCCCCGCCGGATTCGTGCAGGTAATTTGCGCCTGAGCTATACCTTTTGTCTGGGAGGTCTGGCTTTTACACTATTTATGTTGTTAACGGTGAGTGGTCTGCTGTTGTCCATGTATTATCAGCCACATAGCCAACATGCTTATAATTCTATTCTTTATATTGAAGAACATGTCTTTGGTGGTTTTTTTCTCCACAGTCTACATCGTATATCGGCAGATTTTTATATCGGTTTGATTTTTCTGCATACCATGCGTGTGGTGTTGACGGGGGCGTACCGTCATCCGCGGGAGTTGAATTGGTTGATAGGTTTTATTTTGCTGTGTCTGGCGCTGTTATCCGGCTATACCGGTTATCTGTTGCCCATGGATCAATTAGCCTTGTGGGCGACTCAAACCGGGATGGAGCTGTTGCGGGTGGTGCCCGGTGGTCAGTGGATGTTCAGTTTGTTGGTGCCAGATGCTGTAGGGGCGCCATTGTCGCTGTTGCGTTTTTATGTTATCCATGTTGCCCTGTTGCCCATGGCGACACTGCTGTTATGCTTCCTCCATTTTTATCAGATTCGTAAGCAAAAAGGGGTGTTGCCGTACCTATGAATAAATATGTTCGTAGCAATCCCGCTTTTTTCAGGCTGATCAAGCGTGCCATGGCTGCCATCGTGCTGCTGGTAGTGGTGATCGCCTTGTTGCTTCCGGCACCATTATTAGCACCCGCCGACCTTTCGCGCGTACCAAATCCTTCCCGTGCTGCGTGGTATTTAATCTGGATGCAGGAGTTGGTCAGTTATACCAAGTATGCTGTTTACCCGATTTTATTTGGAGCAGGGGTATTGGCAGCCTTGCCTTGGTTTCCCGGAAATTTACCGGCGCATCAGGCACAATGGTGGCCACGAGATCAACGCCTTGTCAATTGGTTGGCGACCCTTGCCTTTATAGTTATTTTACTCCTGACAATAGTAGCGCTCTATTTTCGAGGTGAAAATTGGTCATTCGGCTGGTTTTTTTAAGCATAATTCTCCTTACTGCTAGCGGTGTATTTGCTGTCTGTAATGGGATGGAAAGCTGTGTGTCTTGTCATGCTGGTTGTATAACATCACAAAATTACAGTACTGATCATGGTGCTTTGCATCAACCCGCTTTTTATATGCCAGATTTTGTATTGGCTCCGCACCAGATGATTTCATTGATAACTCAGATATTAAGTGGTGGCGTTGGTTATAGCTATGATGCGCAAATTGCCCCAAGGGTTGTCCATTTTGAAGATGGTGAAAAGCTTGGTAACTTGTTTGAGAAATATTGTGGTAGCTGTCATCGTGTATTGACCGATAAGTATGGCGGTCTTGGCAGTGGGGTTCAGGCTCCGAATCTATCGGGTTTGCTCAGTGAATTTTATCCCGCTAATTATAAAAACAATCAACGCTGGAATGCTGATGGTGTTCGTATTTGGGTGAAAAACCCACGTAAAATACGCCCTTTGACCATGATGCCACCCCAGATTGTAAATGAGCAGGAGTTGGTAAAGCTGGTAGATGACACTTGGGGTCATGATTGAAAACAACTAAGAAGTAGCACAAAGTATTATGAAAAAAAGACCTGAGAGTTAACCCCTCAGGTCTTTTTTATTGAGCTATTGTTTCAATATTTCTGTGTAACTTAAACGGTCCAAGTGTGACCTTCACGCATGATGTCATCAACGCTGCGACCACGCTTAGCTTTAACCGCTGCAAGTTGTTCATATACCATGTCATCATAGGTTTTCTTATCTTCGATGGCATAGATGATACCGAGAGCAATTGGCAGACCGTTGTCTGGACGCATGCCAGCTAGCAGAGTTCCAACTTCAGCGTTGGTCTCGTCGTGAACGAGGATGTCAGCTTCAGCTACATCTGCTACTTTGGCAGCTTTGATGGCAAAACCATCCTGTACCAGACAGAATTGCTCTTCGTTGCCAAAGATCATCTTCTCACCATTGCGCAATACGATGCAGTGGTTATCACCTTCAGCTTTGTCTACGAGTTGCTTGTGTGCGCCATCATTGTAGATTACACAGTTGGCGTAGATCTCCATCATGCTGAAACCTTTGTGTTTTGCGCCACGGATACAAATCTCTTCAGATAGCTTCATTTTAGCATCAAGACCGCGAGCAATAAACGTGGCTCCAAGACCCATAGCTACTTTCAGTGGTGCCATAGGGTAGTCGATAACTCCATAAGGGCTGGTCTTGGAGATTTGACCCATCTCTGAACATGGAGAGTACTGACCTTTGGTAAGACCATAAATCTTATTGTTGATCAGAACATAGTTCAGGTTGATGTTGCGTCGTACGGCGTGGATGAAGTGGTTACCACCGATAGCTGTTGAGTCGCCATCGCCGGAAATAACCCATACGTCTAATTTGGGATTGCCAACCTTAACGCCAGATGCAATAGCTGCAGCACGACCATGAATAGTATGGAAGCCATAGGTTTCCATGTAGTAAGGGAAACGGCTGGAGCAACCGATACCGGAAACGATAGCGACTTCATCGCGGGGCTTGCCAGCAGCAACCATCCCTTGACGAACAGCGTTCATGATTGCATAGTCGCCACAACCTGGGCACCACTTAACTTCAGCGTTCGAAGCAAAGTATTTTTTAGTTAGTTGAGTATCTGCCATGGTATTTATTCTCCTAACATTTCGTTAACTTTGTCGATGACCTCATACTCACGGAACGGGTCGCCCTGTACCTTGGATAAGGATTGAACGTCAACGAGGAATTTAGCACGAAGCAGCAGGCTCAGTTGACCCATGTTAAGCTCAGGCACCAGAACTTTGTCGAATTTGCTAATAATCTCACCCAAGTTTGGTGGGAAAGGCCATACCCAGCGTAGGTTTACACCGGAAACTGATTTACCATCTGCGATAAGACGATCAACAGCGCCCTTAACCGCGCCATAGGTACCACCCCAACTGATAACCAGAATTTTACCGGAATCAGCACCATTGATTTCAGCTTCAGGTAGTACTGCAGCCAAGTTGTCAATTTTTGCTTTACGGATTACGGTCATGTTGTGGTGGTTCATTGGATCGTGACTTACTGCACCGGTTTCGTCTTTTTCCAAGGTGCCGATCCGGTGTTGACATCCCTTAGTTCCAGGGATTGCCCAATCGCGTGCCAATGTCTCAGGGTCGCGCTTGTAGGAGACATACTCTTCGCCTGGATGATCTTCTGGCTTCCAGAAGTTAACATATGGGGTTAGATCTTCCAGCTCGTCCATGGTAGGTACTTTCCAAGGACAGCTGCCTTGACCGATGTAACCGTCGGTCAATACGACAACTGGAGTGCGGTATTTTAACGCAATTTTAGCTGCCTGGAATGTTGCGTCAAAGCAGTCAGCAGGGCTGTTTGCTGCGATGATTGGCATGTAGCTGTCACCGTTGCGACCGAACATCGCTTGTAGAAGGTCAGATTGTTCAGTTTTGGTTGGAAGACCTGTACATGGACCGCCACGCTGTACGTTAACGATAACCAAAGGTACTTCCAGAATCAGTGCCATACCGGCTGCTTCTGTTTTCAGAGCCAGACCTGGACCAGATGTGGTAGTGAAAGCTAGGTTGCCTGCGCAAGAAGCACCAATAGCAGAGCAGATACCGGCAATTTCATCTTCCATTTGCATGGTTACCAGACCAGCATCTTTAAATTCTGATGCAAGGTGCAACAGGTCGGTTGCTGGAGTGATGGGATAAGAACCGATGAATGGTTGCAAGCCTGCTTTGTGACCTGCCGCAGCAATAGCGATAGCCGCTGCATCATTGCCGGTGATGTTGCGATACAGTCCTTTTTCGATCTGCGCAGCACCCATGTCGTAACGCTCTTGGAACATGATGGTGGTTTCACCAAAGTTCAAGCCAGCTTTAAATGCCTTGGTGTTAGCTTCAGCAATTTGTATCTTAGGTTTCTTGGCGTTGGGGCCAAACTTCTCCTGAATAAAATCTAGTACAAGCTGTTGTTGTTTATTGAATAGCCAGCACAATACACCCATGACAAAGAAGTTTTTACAGCGATCTTTGGCGGGGTTAGGCATGTCCATGTCGGCCAGTGCTTCACGCACCAAGGTAAACATTGGGATAGCTTTTACGTCGTATCCAGCAAGACTGCCGTCTTCGAGAGGGTTACTCTCGTAGCCAACTTTAGTCATCGCTTTTTCAGTAAAGGAGTCTGAGTTGGTGATGATGATACCACCAGCTTTGACAAATTTGGCACTGTGTTTCAGGGCTGCGGGGTTGAATGCTACCAGTACGTCTGGTGCATCACCTGCGGTGTAGATTTTGTGATCACCCAGGCACATTTGAAAACCGGAAACACCTGCAATTGTTCCGGTCGGTGCGCGAATTTCTGAAGGGTAATCGGGAAGGGAGTTAACGTCATTACCGTCCAATGCTGCCAAGGCGGTAAGCTGGTTACCGATGAGCTGCATGCCGTCACCAGAATCTCCGGTGAACTTTACGACAATTTGCTCAGCGCTCGTGAGTTTTGCGTTCTCTGCCATACTGTCTCCTGTAAAAAAAGAGATGTTTCAAGAAATTATGCCGCGTATGTGCAGCATTAAAAACATCGTCATTTGCCAAACGGTCTCGATATATCACTTACTCCAAACTTGTGCAAGTATATATGTTAAAACGAGGACGTTTGGCATATCTCATCGTCGAGTTCAAATTCTACGATTTTTTCAATGCCACCAGCGCCCATAACACAAGGAACGCCTACGTAGTAGTTGTTCACGCCGAACTCACCTGTCAGCAGTGCGCAGCAAGGAAGAACACGCTTTTGGTCGCGCAAGATAGCTTCTGCCATGGTGATAGCTGAAGAAGCTGGGCTGTAGAATGCAGAACCGTTGCCCAACAGTTTAACAACCTCGCCACCCGCCATTTTTGTGCGTTCTACCATAGCGGTCATTACTTCTTCAGCTTTAGCTTCGCTGCCGTACTTACGAACCAGTTGCTCCATAACAGGAATGCCGTTAACGTTAGCATAACGGATGATAGGTACCATGGTGTCGCCGTGACCACCGAGAACCATTGCATTTACGTCGCGTACAGAAACGCCTAATTCCCAAGCGATGAAAGAGCAGAAACGGTTGGAGTCAAGTACACCTGCTTGACCGATGATGCGCTCTGGTGGGAAGCCGGTAACTTTTTGGCATAGTGTTACCATCGCGTCCAGAGGGTTGGAGATGATGATAACGAATGAGTCAGGAGCAAATTCTTTGATCCCTTCGGATACTTGCTTCATGATCTTAGCGTTAACGCCAAGCAGGTCATCACGGCTCATGCCTGGTTTGCGAGGCAGACCTGCGGTAACGATTACGATATCAGAACCAGCGATGTCAGCATAGCTGTTAGTGCCCTTTAGCTCTACATCAAATTGATCGATACGGGCAACCTCAGCAATGTCAAGCATTTTGCCTTGAGGCATACCTTCAACGATGTCAAACAGTACAACGTCGCCAAGTTCACGCAGTGCGCATAGTTGTGCAAGTACACCACCAATTTGACCACCACCGATCAACGAAATTTTTGCTCTTGCCATGTCTCTCTCCTTCAAATCAAACAATTGAAATAAAAAGCGGGAGCGATATTGGTCACTCCGGCACGGGTTGCCCTCATCTGTTGTTTAAAAAGCAGTTAAACCTTTATCAGTTCAGATGATGAATATCGCCTGAAAACTTTCTTCTGATAACCTGGCGGCAGGTTTGTGTTCTCCACCCATGATTACCGCTGTATACAGTATGCAAAAGCAGAAATGGTGTCAAGGGAAATTGCACCAATTTTTCAGCTGAATGTAGCATGTGATTTGTGCCCTGTTGTTAGTGGATAAAAATCCCCGAATTTCTTGCCGTTTCACGAGCAGTATCTTTTTCTTGCTCACTGTGTTGGTGGGTAATCGATAGGTGTTGCCCTGGAAAAATTTGTTCCGGATCCTTAATCTGGTCACGGTTGGCTTTGTAGATTAGTGGCCATAGTAACCCATCGTTATATATTTTTCTTTTGTTGGCTATAGAGTAAAGATTCTCACCTTGACCAACGATATATTGCGTTGCACTCCCGACACTATTTTTTTTTGCCGTATCAGTTGTATCTGTCGGCTTGAAATTTTTTATAGTTGATGCGGTGTGGTCGGAGCAGGCAGCTTTGTCTGTTTGTGCCTGCAACTGATCTTTTTTAAGTTGCTCAATGCGCGCCTGAGTGGAGAGCTGTTTTTGAAGCTCCTGGAAGTTATTTAATGAATTCTGCTTGGTGTTAATTGTTTGTTCCACTGTTTGCTTGCTTGTCTGATAAATGGTTTGTGTGGTTGCTTTGGTCTGTTCGTTGTTGTGCGGTGCCGCAGGTGTGCATCCCGTTATGGCTGTAATGCAGCTGACCAGAAGGCCAGCTGCACATAGAGCAGCAATAGATTTGGAATTGCAAGTAAATATAACACGCAGTATCTGAGTCATTGTGGCTGCCTTGAGTATGGAACGTGCCTGTTCAACATGAGGTCTGTTTTGCCGGCAATTGAACTACTCTTTTTTTCTGGTGCGCAAACGAATTGAGAGCTCCTGTAACTGTTTTTCCTCTACGGGCCCAGGCGCGTTTGAAAGCAGGCAGGTGGCCTTTTGTGTTTTGGGGAAGGCAATGACGTCACGAATTGAATCGGAGCCAGTTAAAATCATGGCGAGACGATCCAGACCGAACGCCAGCCCACCATGGGGTGGTGCACCGTATTCGAGGGCGTCGAGGAGGAATCCAAATTTTTCCTGTGCTTCCTCGTTGCTGATGCCAAGAAGTTCGAACATTTTATTCTGTATATGCTGGTCGTGGATACGAATGCTGCCGCCGCCGATTTCAGAGCCATTGAGGACCAGGTCGTATGCTTTGGCGCAGGCTTTGCCTGGATCGCTGTCAAGTAGCTCCAGATCCTCATCCCGAGGTGCGGTAAATGGGTGGTGTACTGCGACATGACGCCTTGCTGTTGTGGTGTCGGCAACAAACATGAGCAGGTCGCCAACTTCAGCGTCAGTGGTTTTGTTGATCTGTTCCAGCTCTTCCGGGGTGAAGAACTTGGCGATGGGAGATTGCCAGCCGTCTTCAGTTATTTTGACCCATGCCAGACCTTTGGCTCCGTAAATTTTGACAAAATCGGTGAGATTGTCGAGGTCTTTACGGGAGAAGGTTGCGCATTGCTTGGCGTTGATGGCTTTGACCATGCCGCCATTTTTTATTGCGTCGGCGAAAACTTTGAAACCACAGCCGTCGGCAATGGCAGAAAGGTCAATCAGTTCCAGATCAAAGCGTAAATCAGGGTTGTCTACTCCAAAGCGATCCATGGCTTCGGCGTAGGTCATGCGTGCCATGGGGGTAGGTGCGTCTACTCCGATGGTCTCTTTGAATATCCGAGAGATCATGTTCTCCATGATGGTGATAACATCATCACTGTCGACAAAGCTCATCTCGCAGTCAATTTGGGTGAATTCCGGTTGCCGGTCAGCACGCAGATCTTCATCACGAAAACATTTGACAATCTGGCAGTAGCGGTCGTAGCCGGAAACCATTAATAGCTGTTTGAACAGTTGGGGGCTTTGGGGTAGAGCAAAAAAATTGCCGCCGTTAACACGACTTGGTACCAAATAGTCACGAGCACCTTCTGGGGTGCTTTTTGTTAATACAGGTGTTTCGATCTCAAGAAAGCCCTGTTCGTCTAAATAGGTGCGTACGCTGCGTGTTACCTTATGACGCAAGATCATGTTTTTCTGCAGCGCTGGCCGACGCAGGTCGAGGTAGCGGTGTTTTAAACGGATATTTTCGGCAACGTCAATATGCTCATCTAGGAGAAATGGAGGTGTCTTGGAGGTGTTGAGGATGCGTAGTTCACTTACCTCAACTTCGACTTCACCTGTTTTCATTTTCGGATTTATGGTGCCATCCGGGCGTGGAGAAATAACACCTTTTACGGCCACAACAAATTCGTTGCGCACTTTGTCTGCTTTGGTGTGCGCTTCAGGATCGCGATCGGGGTCGAGGGCTAACTGGGCAATCCCTTCTCGGTCGCGAAGGTCAATGAAAATTAAGCCACCGTGATCGCGCCGACGCTGTACCCAGCCCATCAAACATACTTCGTTGCCAATATCTGCGCCGGTGAGGTCGCCGCAGTAATGTGTTCTCTTCCAGTTGCCGAGTTTATCGTTCAAGGTTTTCTTCCTCCAATGATGTTGTTTATGGGCAGTTGCTGTATGTACTGTCTGTTGCGAAAAAACATTCACTATAACGAGCTTGCGGTGTTGTCGTCAAGCATTGTGCACAGTTGTGCGAATATTGTGTCGATTGGGATGGCCGTCTGGGTACCGTCTGCCATCTTTTTTAGCTGTGCATTGCCGTCATTAATTTCGTTTTCACCAAGAAACAGCGTGAATTTACAGCCTAGTTTGTCGGCTCGACGCAGCTGTGCTTTTAAACTTTTGCCGCTGAAATCCATTTCAGCATGAATTCCGTGCCGTTGTAATTGGTGCAACAGTTTAAAGGCTATCTCCTCGGCCTGTTCACCCATGGTGGCGAAAAATATCTTTGGCTGTGTTGCCTTGACCCTGTTTTCACCAAGGAGCAACACTAGACGCTCCAGTCCCATGGCGAAACCAATGCCAGGTAGGGAAGGTCCGTCCAGTTCTTCTATTAAGCCATCGTAGCGACCACCAGCGGCAACGGCATTTTGTGAACCAAGATTGTTGGTTACCATCTCAAAGGTTGTCTTAGTGTAGTAGTCGAGACCGCGTACCATGCGATTGTTGATGGTATATTCAGTTTCGAGTAGCTTGAGGTGTTGTTGAACCGCATCGAAGTGCTCAGTACATTCTCTGCATAAATGATCCAGAACCGAAGGTGCGTCATGTGTTGCTTCCTTGCAGCCTTTTGCTTTGCAATCTAGAACCCGTAACGGATTGCTGGCGCAGCGGCGTTGGCAATCTGGACACAATTGATCGGTGCGTTGCTCCAAGTATTCGATAAGTGTGGCACGGTAGTTAGGGCGGCAGTTGGGGCAACCTAGAGAGTTGATCTGCAAACTGACGTCCTTAATGCCAACGGCGTCGAAGTAATGGCTCAGCATGGCTAATGTCTGGGCGTCGATGCGGGGGTCGTCTATCCCTATTATCTCGGCGCCAATCTGGTGGAATTGACGATAACGTCCTTTCTGGGGGCGTTCGTAACGAAACATGGGACCTATATAGTATAGTTTGGAAACTTGATCCTGATTGTATAACTTGTGTTGGATAAAGGAGCGGATAACCGGTGCCGTTCCTTCGGGGCGTAGGGTTAGGGAGTGGTCGCTCTTGTCGTTGAAAGTGTACATCTCCTTTTCCACGATGTCGGTGGTTTCGCCGATGGAGCGACAGAATAGCTCTGTTTTTTCCACTACCGGTACGCGAATCTCCTTGCAGCCGTAGCAGCTAAATATTTTGCGTGCCTGCTCTTCCAGGAATTGCCAGGCGCAGATCTCTGCTGGGAGTATGTCGTTCATCCCTTTAATGCCGGTAATGCTCACTTTGTTCTCCTCAGGTTTCTTGAAATGTTTCTTGAAATTGTTTCTATATGTATAACAAATTAAATTTGTTTGCTGGAGTCGTTTTTTGTAATCAGTGTAATACAGTATTCTCCGGATAAAGTGAAGCCCTCGACAAAAAATAAGCCAAATTTGTTGCGCAGAAGTTGTGTCGATTGGTGGTTGCTTTGTGGGCAATTTCAATGCTTATGTTCCGAGGGGATAGATACGATGACACCGATGTTGTCCAGTTTTGTTTTCCCTTGACAGGGTTAAGGGTTTTGCATACTGTATACAACGTTTTTGTGTATTTTAGTGCTGTAGTTTGTCGGCTTTAAAGAGTGGATTAATTGGGTCATAAACGATGGTTGTCAAAACGATGTAATAGAAATTTACATCCATATTTTTTTGAACAGAGTTCGTGAGTGGATAGATTCTATAGGTTGGGTCTATACTAGGTTAAAGATCGCGACGATGGTTGTTATTAACAATTTTAAGGAGAGAACATGTCAACGATTATTTGGTCAGAAATTGATGAAGCACCTGCATTAGCTACCTATGCGTTGCTGCCTATTGTACAGAAATTCCTCAAAGGTTCAGGAGTTGATGTTGAAACACGTGACATCTCCCTGGCTGGGCGTATTCTTGCTAATTTTCCTGACAAACTGAATGACGATCAAAAGGTAGCGGATTACCTTGCACAATTGGGTGAATTGACTCAAGATCCTACAGCAAATATTATTAAGCTTCCTAATGTCAGTGCATCGATTCCTCAGCTTCAGGCTGCCATCGCAGAACTGCAAAGTAAGGGCTATGAT
>NBLX01000146.1 GCA_002084705.1 Desulfobacteraceae bacterium 4572_35.1 | reverse complement strand
AACCGCCAACTGATAAGCAAATGAACCATCGCGTCGTTGCAGAATAAAATCACCAACTTCAAGAAAGGTATTTTGTGCAACTACGCCTTGAACGGCATCTTTGAAACTGATAATTTCATCAACAGTCTTAAAGCGCCATGCCACCTCTTGAACAGTTCCATTATCAACTTTAAGGTGCGGATGCGGGCGACAGGTGCCGGGATAAACCGGCCCATCACAGCCAACCGACAATGCGGAATCAGCAATCTGTCTACGACTGCATCCACACGGATAAACCAGGTGCTGATCATACAAATACTCGACCACCTCCTGATAACGTCCTGAACGCTGGCTTTGGTACATTACAGTGCCATCCCAATGCAAACAAAACACCTCTAACTGATGCATAATCTGATCAGCCGTGCCAGCGACGACACGGGGTGCGTCTAAATCTTCGATACGCAGCAACCATTGGCCGCCAACATGCTTAGCAAGGCAATAACTGGCAACAGCAGTCACCAAAGAACCAAAATGGAGAACTCCAGTTGGGCTTGGGGCAAACCGTCCAATATAATTATAATCTGTATTTAATAAGCTCATAATCATCGCCTGATGATAATTATCACTAAAAAAGTCAATGATGATAAAAATAGCAATAAATTAGTTGACAAAAAAAGGCTAGAGCCTTATTTATTACAATAAGAGTAATAAATACAAAATCTCCCACAACAAGGAACAATTATGATTATTACCCGCGCAACAGAATATGCAATTCGCGCAGTACTGTATATGTCAAAGTTTCCTACAGGTAACATCATCCTCAAAAAAGATATCTGTCGCACCCAGGACGTTACTCCGGCTTTTTTGACCAAAGTATTTCAACCCCTAGTAAAGGATGGAATTATCGGTTCACAACGTGGTGTCGGTGGTGGATTCTATCTGAAACTGGAACCAAAAGACATTACAGTATACGACATTTTTAAAGCACAGGAAGATCCATTGTATATCAATAAATGCCTAGTAGAAGAAGGTTGCTGCGAACGTGATAAATTTTGTCCGGTACACGATGCTTGGAGCGATGTGCGCGCAAGCATGATAGAAAAACTAAGCTCCTATGATTTTGCTACACTAGTAAAAGAGGAAGAACAAAAAATGCAGCAGACAATATCCATGAGAACTAATGGCTGCAGTAATACTGCTACATAATAGCAGACAGACATCCCCCAGTTGCCACATAAATAATATTACAATAGATGTGTATTTTATTTGTGCAAAATGATTGACTTGGTAAAAAATAATTACTAGTATTGCACGATTTAATTACACAGTGAACTTAGCAGTATTATTAGCTATAACTGGCAATAACTGGCAATAATGGGGATTGAAACTTATGGACGCTAAACTACTGGAAGAGTACCGCACAATATTACAAACTCAACTTGATGATCTTCTGCGCGAAGCGGGGAAAACTGTCTCGGGCATGACCGATGAACATGAGAATTTCCCGGACCCTACCGATAGAGCATCAATGGAATCGGAGCGCAATTTTGAATTGCGCATCAGAGACCGTGAAAGACGGCTTATCTCTAAAATCCGTGATGCTATAAAACGGATTGATGATGGAACTTTTGGGATCTGTGAAGGCTGTGAAGAAGAGATTGGTGGAGCACGCTTAAAAGCCCGCCCTGTAACCACTTTGTGTATAGAGTGTAAAACAGATCAGGAACGTCAAGAACGGATAGGCTAGATAACGGCACAATCTCGATGAGAACACTATATAAATGCCTCAACAAGATTTAATCTATTCTCGACAACAAGAGCACATTACACCGTTTGAATTTAACGATACGGTTGTCAGCGTCTTTGACGACATGATAACTCGCAGCGTGCCGCTGTATCAAGAATCGATCCAACGGCAGGCTCAATTAGCGGCTCACTACTATCAGCCAGATAGCCATATTTACGACCTTGGCTGCTCCCACGGCAACTTTGGCATACAATTTTTCCAGCAGATGCAACAGCAGCCCTTTCATATGGTGGCTATTGATAATTCGCAACCAATGCTAGACAAATACAACTCCCGCCTAGCAGCACTACCCGCCAACGACAGAGTAAAGACCCAGCTGGCATCAATAGAAGATTATTCGTTTTTACCAACCTCAGTTGCTGTCATCAACCTAACCCTGCAATTTCTCGCCCTTGAAGCCAGAAACACATTACTGCAACGTATCTATGACGCAATGTTACCCGGTGGCATCCTATTACTTAGTGAAAAAATTATCCATGCCGAGGCCGAGCTGGCAGCGTTGCAGCAAGATTGGTATTACCGCTTCAAAAAAGAGAACGGTTATTCCCAACTGGAGATAAGCCAAAAAAGGGATGCCCTAGAAAATGTGCTAATACCAGAAACCATAGAACAGCATCAACATCGCCTGCAGCAGGTAGGATTCAAAAAAATTGACGTATGGCTAAAATGGTTTAATTTCACCTCTATTCTGTGCATTAAATGATGGAACATCCTCAACATGACATCCATCATGATATTCTACAGGCACTTGATCCCACCGCTGCGCTACCCTGGTATCAGGAATTAAACGATCTGTTGCAAACCAAAGATAATTTTCAACGCCACCGCGACCGCAAAAGCCAGCAGTACCTCGACATCTTAAATAATCTACCGGCAATTACCCCACAGAGCTGTAATCTCGATCATGACCATGTCACTATTGGTCAGGATAATGAATTAAGCGATGAAAGCAGGGAGCAGCTATTGCACGCCTTGTACGGGCTGCGTCCATGGCGTAAAGGCCCATTCAAAATATTTGGCATCACGGTAGACACCGAATGGATCTCGTATTTAAAATGGAATCGCTTACAACAGCATATTGCACCATTGCGGGGTCGCCGCATTTTAGATATTGGCAGCAGTTGCGGCTACTATCTGTTCCGTATGAGTTCACAGCAGCCCAAACTACTCCTTGGCTTAGAACCTTACGCCACCTTTTATTTTCAATTTCGCCTGTTACAGCAATTATTGCAATTGCCCAACTGCTACACCATACCGGCAAAGTTTGAAGAACTGCCACTGCTTAGCGGATTGTTCGACACCATTTTCCACATGGGCGTGCTTTATCATGTAAAATCCCCCATAGATACCCTTATAAATATTAGACGCACACTACGCCGCCAAGGGGAACTGGTGCTGGAAACTCTGATTATTCCAGGCGATGAATATTTGGCACTATCCCCCAAAGATCGCTATGCAAAAATGAACAATGTCTATTTTTTGCCCACGGTAAACTGCCTGACATCGTGGCTTGAAAAGGCCGGATTTACCAATATTCGCTGCATCGACATAACCCGCACCACCACGGCCGAGCAACGCAAAACAGTTTGGATTCAAACAGAGTCATTGGCGGATTTTCTAGATCCAAACGATGCAATGCTTACCATAGAGGGCTATCCGGCACCACGGCGGGCCTTGATGCTGGCACAGGTGAAGTAGAGAATATCTGAATTTATTAGTAAATCGAACGATAGTATTTTCACCTTTAGCGCACATCAATAACAATGGACAAAGTCGTATCACTACTGTGAGTAATCGAAAAATCAACTATGCGTTAATTACATTCCACTCGATTGCGACCATTTCTTTTAGCACAGTATAGAGCCTTGTCTGCTCGCACAATTATTTCATCAGATTTTTCAGTTGGTAAAACCTGAGTCAATCCAAAACTGATAGTAACTTGAATAGCTTGCTGGTCATGATTGACAATAAGACTGGCAATTTTACTGCGCAATTGTTCTGCCATATCATACGCCTTTAATCTCGAACAATTAGACATCAACAATAAAAATTCTTCGCCACCCCAACGCAGTAATAAATCTGATTCTCGAATTTCCTGCTGCAACAATGTTGCCACAGCACACAGCACCTTATCACCAACAGGGTGACCATAAGTGTCATTAACCTGTTTAAAATGATCGATATCACAGATGAGCACAGTTAAGGGTACGTTGTTGCGCTGCGCCAATTTGTGCATCTTGAGAAACATCAGATCAAAGACTTGACGATTGGCTATTCCAGTTAATTTATCGGTGGTTGCCATTGCCTCAAGGTCTCGCTGATATGCTCCGATGGTTAGATTGGCGAGGAATAAAATAGCTACCATAATGATGAAGCTGATAAGCAGATTGCCGAGTAGTGTTTTGCGGATAATCTGTTCACCGGGAGCACTGGTTTGCGAAACAACAAGGTACCAATTGAATTCTGGTACAAAACGAGTGTTATAAAAAGTTGAATGGGTCTGTTCTTTGATTACTATGGAGGAGCTAAGAAATTCCAAGTTGTTTTGGGAGAGAGCTTTCGGGGAAAGTGGGTAGCCTTTAAAGTAAAAGAGATTCCTCTATTCGTCTCTCCTATTTTAAGCGGGCCTATTGTAAAAAAGATAATTCTGGCAAAGCATTGTTGATATTGTTCTATCAATGTTTGTACTGTTTTTACCCCGAGACCAATGCCAATTACGCCAATGAAGTTGCCAGAGTAATCGAAAACACGGTGATTGATAAAAACTGTCATTGATGACATGTCAGCACTGTCACGATCAATATTGATTTCATATTCCGCTTTCATGGTGCGGTTTCTGAAATACCAGGCATCCTGAAGTTCCTTTTTGCTGACTTGTTTTATTATTCCGCTGGGGTGGTAATAGTTTCGAGTACGTTCTGAAACATAAAAGCTGGTGACAGTGTGATATTTATGTTGAATTTCGTTTAAGTAGCGAACTATTTTATCAGGATCTTTTTCGCCGGCAATAGTCCAGTCACGGACAAAGGTATCTTGTGCCATAACGGATGAAATAAAAATTGGGAGAAGTAGATCCTGTTGAATTTTCGAGTAGATGTTATCGCTGGTTAGAGGTAGAGCGCTATTACTGACTTGATCGAAAAGTGAATTACGGGCAGTAAAGTAGCTCAGAAGACTGGTGGAGATAAAGCCCACCATCATCAACACTGTCAGAGCAATCATCATTTTTAATTTCTTGCTCATGTACCCCCCCCTCATCAACAATCTTGATCAGACAAAAGCCTCTTGCAAAAGTCGTCATCCTCTGGAAAACGGTGATCCATATCTTTGATAAACCCACAGTGATTCCTAGATTCCCGCCTGCGCGGGAATGACAGTTGAAGAAAATAGCATGTTTTGCAAGTGCCTCAGAATACTACCATTTAACTGTCGAACAGTATATCCAGCGTATTTTGGGCAGAACTGACAGCAATCAGTGTCAAACCAGGAGGAGCAGTGAGGTTTTTCATATTGCCTGCTGGTAAAATACAACGGTCAAACCCCAAACGTGCCGCCTCTTGAACGCGCAGTTCCGGGCGAGAGACTGCCCGTACTTCGCCAGCTAGCCCTATCTCGCCAAATACTACGGTGCGTTTGGGGATGATTTTATTGAGATGACTGGAAGCCAAAGCTGCCAAAACACCTAGATCTGCAGCAGGTTCATCGATTTTGATACCTCCTGCAACGTTGACAAAAATATCATGACTCATTAAGGAGATATTTGCTTTTTTCTCCAACACTGCGACCAACAATGACACCCGGTTGTGATCGACCCCCATGGCGGTACGCCTAGCTGTACCGTAGGGTGCGCTGGAAACCAAAGCTTGCAATTCAACTAAAATAGGCCTGCTACCTTCCAGTGAGGTGATAACCACACTGCCAGGTGCATCTTCGGCACGTTCCGCAAGAAAAATTTCTGATGGGTTGATGACTTCTCGCAAGCCAATATCGCTCATCTCAAACACGCCAATTTCGTTGGTAGAACCAAAGCGATTTTTCACTGCACGCAAAATTCGGTATGGATGCCCGGGATCACCTTCAAAATACAGCACCGTATCGACCAGATGTTCCAACACCCGGGGACCGGCAATGCTGCCATCTTTGGTAACATGGCCGACTATAAAGGTAGGCAAACCGCTTTGCTTTGCCAGTTGCATTAACTGAGCGGCACACTCCCGCACTTGGCTGACACTGCCGGGAGCAGATTCTATCTGATTGGTGAAAATTGTCTGAATCGAATCAACCACCAAAAAGTCAGGTTTCAATTCGGCAACTTTTTGCACAATGGTGTCGAGAGACGTTTCCGCCAACAAAAACAATTGCTGCGAGTCTACTTTCAGCCGTTCTGCGCGCAGTTTTACCTGTAAACATGATTCCTCGGCCGTAACATATAACGCCTTTCCATTGTTGCCAAGTTGGGCAACCGCCTGCAATAGCAATGTCGATTTGCCGATACCGGGATCACCACCGATCAGAGTAAAAGAGCCCGGAACAATCCCTCCACCCAAGACCCTGTCCAGTTCTGCAATACCACATTGTTGTCTACTCTCACTACTGGATGAGATATCTGATAGTTTTTGGATGTTTGCCTGTGACTGATTTGCGGAACGCTGGCTATTGCTTTTACCAGAAACAACAGTCTCTTCGCTAAAGCAATTCCACTGCTGACAG
>NBLX01000025.1 GCA_002084705.1 Desulfobacteraceae bacterium 4572_35.1 | reverse complement strand
CACCAGCGCGGAGCTTGGCACAGCCCTGACAGTATTACGGGGGAGATGTAGTAAGAGTTTAAATGGTCTCGTTTTAGACTTGCGTAACAACCCGGGAGGGCTGTTGGAAGAGGCTGTTAACGTGGCTGACATATTTCTCGACAGCGGTGTAATTGTTTCCACTAGAGGGAGGCAGGAAAATGATAATTTCACCTATCATGCATCAAAATCCGCTCCACTTACCGAACGAAATCTCCCCATTGTAGTATTGATCAACAATGGCAGTGCCAGCGCTGCTGAAATCGTTGCAGGAGCTCTGCAGGATCATAAACGTGCCACAGTATTAGGCACACAAAGTTTTGGCAAAGGTTCCATCCAATCGGTTATAGAACTAGAAGATAAATCGGCACTACACCTAACTACTGCCCATTATTTCACCCCTAGCGGAGCATCTATACAGTTTCGGGGGATAACTCCCGACATGGTGGTCGAACAACCCGACGTGACAGTTACTACCGGCAACAAAAAACAACAATCAGGGCAGAAAAGATCCAAGACAAATGCCACAAAAAAGGGTACAAATGACCGTCAGCTCTCATTAGCCTTAGACCTACTCCGCAGTTAACAATAAAACAAATTTCGGCACAGACAGATTAAACACGTCTGTTAGAAAGCCAAATTAAACATGGCCGCAAAAAAATTGACAACTGGTAAAACACAAAAAAATCGATCCACACCAGGCAAGAAACAGCCTACGGCAACGAAATCAGCTAAAAAAAGCAAAACCCAAAATAATACTAAGCAGCACGCTCTACTGGCTATTATTTTCTTAGTTACGGTTAGCATGGTCGGCTTGTTTATTGTCACAAACTGGCCTACCCCTCATACCAAAACGCAAAACACCGCGGCTCAAAACACAGCGGTAGTTCTTCATCCGACACCTGATAATCGGTATAAACCGGTAGAAAATCCTGAGTCCAGCAACGATATTGGCTTTTGCACACCAGATTCAAGCTCAAGCAACGAAATAACTGCGGACAGCGGCATTGCTAAGCAAAATAAAATAGCCATAATTATGGACGATATGGGGATAAACTTAAGCCTCTGCACTGCAGCAATCAATTTGGACATCCCTATAACATGTTCAATTTTCCCCGGTAAAATACACTCACGCGAAATAATGGAACTTGCCCACGAACACCAGCGTGAAATAATGATCCATATCCCAATGGAACCAGTTAACTACCCGAAAAACAATCCCGGTGTACCCGCATTATTTGCCCGCCAAAGCGATGCTGAGATAACTGAAACAACAAAACAATTTATCGTACAGAGTCCTTATGCCACTGGTGGCAATAATCACATGGGCTCCGAATTTACCCAACATGCCGACAAGATAGACGTAGTATTGCAACAATTGAAACAACACCACCTTTTTTTCGTCGACAGCTTAACCATCAGCAACTCGGTAGCCTATAAAGAGGCACAGCGCCTCAACATTCCATCTGCCAAACGTAATTTCTTTTTAGACAATGAGCGTAATATCGATAAAATTTTACAGCAATTGCAACGACTGGTTAACTATGCCAGGCATAATCACCATGCTATCGGCATATGTCATCCATACCCAGAGACTATAGCGGCCTTAACAGAGTTTGCCAGCACTTTCGCCCAGTATGAAGTACAAATAGTACCAGTTGCTAAACTGGTACAGTTACCGGTCCAAAAACAACAGGAACAACATTCCTTACAGGAAACAGACAGCACGGGCACCGAACCAAGATGACTTCAATTGCATCAACCAAAACAACTCCAGCGGTGTTAACTATCTCGGCAGCAGCAGAGCTCATCAAAGACACTCTGGAGGACAACTTCGCCCACATCTGGCTTTGTGGCGAAATATCAAATCTCTCGACACCAACCTCAGGCCACTGGTATTTCACCCTAAAAGATAAATACAGCCAACTGCGTTGCGCCATGTTTCGCACCAGTAACCGTCGGGTCGCTTTCACACCAGAAAATGGACAACTAGTTATCTGCCACGGACGAATTTCGCTTTACAGTCAGCGCGGCGACATCCAGATTATCGCCGACAGCATGGAGGTTGAAGGACGTGGCGGTTTACAACTGGCCTTCGAGCAATTGAAAAAAAAGTTGGAACAGGAGGGATTATTTGCCCCGGAGCATAAACTACCACTGCCTGCCCACCCCACCTCTATTGGCGTAATCACCTCGGCCACTGGTGCTGCCATCCACGACATCATGAACGTGCTCTCTCGGCGCTCTGCCGGAATACACATAATTCTACGTCCAGTATTGGTACAGGGGGAACAATCTGCCGTTGATATTAGCGCCGCTATCGTCGACCTCAATCAACACCAGCAGTCTCAGGTTATAATAGTTGGGCGCGGGGGCGGTTCTCTGGAAGACCTGCAAGCTTTTAACAGCGAAATAGTTGCTAGGGCAATAGCAGCATCAACCATCCCGGTAATTTCTGCGGTCGGGCATGAAACCGATTATACCATTGCCGATTTTGTCGCTGACTTACGCGCTCCAACCCCCAGCGCTGCTGCTGAACTAGTAGTAAAAAACCGTCAAGAGCTCGAACAACATATTGATCAACTCCAGCTACGCATCAATCGCTCCATACATCAGACTCTCGAGCGTAACACACAAGCACTACGCAACCTCAATGAACGCTTACGCTCCCCAGAACAATTGCTTAAACTGAAACAACAACGACTTGCAACGAGCCAGGTACGACTACTGGCAGCTTTTGAGCATCATTACCAGAGCCAACGCGAAAAACTAACCACCATAAGCACTAAATTACACGCTTTATCACCACTAAATACCATTGGACGTGGTTTTGTTGCTGTTTCTCCGGCACAAAACAAGGATATTATGCTCAAGCGCGCAAAGCAGATAAAGACTGATGATTTAATAAGTCTACGTTTTCTTGATGGTCAGGTTGAGGCACAGGTTAAGCAGATAAACTTTAACAAAAAGACCAAGATAACAGAATAAATTAATCAAAACAGACAACTCCAGCAAGCTCAAGTGCTTGACTCATCTTTTAGATACAGCGATAATAATTCCGATCTCAATCGCTACATCACTGGAGAAAACAAATAATGGCAAAATCAATTTCATTTGAAGAGGCATTGAACAACCTGGAAGATTGTGTTCAACGCTTGGAGCAAGATAATTTGCCCATAGACGAAGCCTTTCAATTATATGAAGCCGGCATCAAGAACGCTCAACGCTGTCAAAAGTCACTGCAGAACATAGAGACAAAAGTTGAACGTCTGAGCCGTACCAGTGATGGCAAACTGAAAACATCCGAACTCGACCTTATCAATTAATCACTATTGGCAGATGTAGACACACTTATGGATCTAAAACACTACATGGAGCGCTGTCGCGCCAGCGTTGATAAGCAATTATTATCGCTACTACCATCTAAGGATATGCGCCCCGAAAAACTCCATCAGGCCATGCACTATTCGGTCTTTGCCGGCGGCAAGCGGATAAGACCAATCCTGATGATTGCCAGCTGTGAAGCCGTTGGCGGCGACATTTCACAAGTACTGCCGACAGCTTGTGCCATGGAGATGATCCACACCTATTCCCTTATTCATGACGATCTTCCGGCAATGGACGATGACAATTTTCGCCGCGGGATAGCAACCAACCACAAAGTATTCGGAGAGGACACCGCCATCCTGGCAGGAGATGCCCTGCTGACTCAGGCATTCATAACCCTTTCAGCGGCAACAACACCTATTACCATTGACAAACAAACCCAAGTATTAAATATTATCGCCACAGCCTCCGGCGCGGCAGGAATGGTCGGTGGACAAGTGATTGACATGGAAGCAGAAGGAGATGTTGTTGATTTAGACACTGTCAACTACATACACAGCCATAAAACCGGAGCGCTTATCCTGGCTTCCATCCAATGTGGTGCCCTAATTGGAGGTGCTGATAAAAAAGCATTCACCGCCCTGACAAGTTTTGGTCAAGATGCTGGCTTAGCATTTCAAATTGCCGATGACATCCTCGACATTGAAGGTAACCAGCAGCAACTGGGCAAGGATATCGGCAGCGACCAGCAACGGGGTAAAGCAACCTACCCGGCAGTGATGGGAGTAGAAAAATCGCGACAACGGATGGAACAGCTACAGAGACAGGCAATGGATAAGCTGATCCATTTCGGAGATAATGCCGAGGCGCTGCGACAAATATCTCAATACATTATAAACCGTTCGTCATAGGACTTAATAATACCGTGAGTAAAAGCCTTGAGAATATAGCCTCGCCAGCAGATCTTAAAAAGTTTTCTATAGCTCAATTAGAGAATCTGGCAAAAGAGTTACGCGCAAAAATCATTGCCACAACTGCCCAGAACGGCGGTCATCTGGCCAGCTCCCTCGGAGTAGTTGAATTAACTCTAGCCCTCCATTATGTGTTTAATTCCCCCACCGACAAAATAGTATGGGATGTCGGGCATCAAGCTTATGCCCATAAATTGCTTACCGGACGTTTTGCCAACTTTGATACCCTGCGCCAACTGGACGGAATCAGCGGCTTCCCAAAGCGAAATGAAAATCCACACGACTGCTTTGATGTCGGGCACTCCAGCACCTCCATATCTGCGGCACTGGGGATGGCCATCGGCCGCGACAGCAAACAGCTTGACAACAAAGTAATTGCCGTTATTGGCGACGGCTCACTGACAGCAGGGATGGCTTATGAAGCATTGAATAACGCCGGTGGTTTGGATCGCGATCTGATCATTATCCTTAATGACAACGATATGTCAATTTCACCAAATGTTGGCGCGCTATCCTCGTTTTTAAGTCGTAAAATGACCTCCCGCTTTTTTGTGCGCTTTAAAAAAGAAACTGAGATATTTCTCAACAGTGTTCCCCGTTTCGGCAAAGATCTTGTTCAATTGGCTCGGCGCACTGAAGACTCATTTAAGGCCTTTGTCACCCCAGGAATGCTATTTGAAGCCTTTGGCATTGAATATGTGGGCCCCATTGATGGTCACAACTTAAACGAACTGGTTGAAACCCTGAACAATGTCTCCAAGCTACAAGGACCAACATTAATTCACACAATCACCAAAAAGGGCAAAGGGTATAAGCCGGCAGAGGAAAATCCATCATTATTTCATGGTG
Source organism: Desulfobacteraceae bacterium 4572_35.1 (assembly GCA_002084705.1). GTDB lineage: Bacteria > Desulfobacterota > Desulfuromonadia > Desulfuromonadales > Desulfuromonadaceae > Desulfuromonas. The sequence continues at coordinate 24,260 of NBLX01000025.1, read as the reverse complement.
TCGGTCCTTTTAATCAAGAAACCGGCACAGTGATACCGGCAAAAACAAATACTATCAGCTACACCACAATGTTCGGAAAATATTTGTGTCAACTAGCTGAACAAAACAAGCAGATTGTCGCAATAACAGCAGCCATGAGCTCCGGTACAGGACTAATCGATTTTGCCAAAAAGTTCCCAACACGCTTCTTTGATGTTGGTATCGCTGAACAACATGCTGTTACCATGGCAGCAGGGATGGCTTGTGAGGGGTTGCGTCCGGTAGTTACAATATATTCCACATTTTTACAGCGTGCGTACGACAACGTGCTGCATGATGTCTGTTTGCAAAACCTACCGGTAACCTTTGCCATTGACCGTGGTGGTCTGGTAGGAGCTGACGGACCAACCCATCATGGCGTGTTTGATCTATCCTATTTACGCCATATGCCTAACATCAGCGTGATGGTACCGCGAGATGGAGATGAACTGAAACGTGCTATGCTCACCGCTACCACCGTAAATGGCCCCTTTGCCTACCGTTACCCGCGGGGCAACATCCAGATCAGATCCGACAAACGTGAAACAGAACCAATAGAGATTGGCACTGGCGAGCAATTGCGCAGTGGAGATGACGCCACTATCATTGCTTTGGGACCCTGTGTTCAAACTGCGTTATTAGCTGCAAATATTTTATCTAAAGACAATATCAATATCGGTGTAATTGATGCGCGTTTTTTAAAACCATTGGACACAAACATTATAATCAATGCGGCTCAAACCAACTCCAACATAATAACCATTGAAGAAAACGTACTTGCCGGCGGCTTTGGTTCAGCGGTAATGGAACTTTTAGAACAAAAACAAATATATCCAAAAGTGCTCCGCATTGGTTTGCCAGATAAATTTATTGAACAAGGCTCTCAGGAAGAACTGCGTAACAGATACGGATTGGACGCAGACAGTATCGCCGCTCAAATCAAGGAATTTGTATCTGCAATTGCGTAAGCAAACAGACAATACCAATATTTGGAGACCAAATGTACGATTGCAATATCGACAACATACGTAAAATTAAACAACTTCCGGTATTAAATGGTGTGTCGCAAAAAATCATACGAATCATCTCTGACGACCAAATTGAACTCGGCGATGTAGTTGACATAATCAGCAAATCACCCGCCATCACTGCACGCATTTTACGTTGTGCAAATTCTGCTTATTTTGGTCAACGGGCTCAAATCTCTAGTGTTCGTGAAGCGATAATCAGAGTTCTGGGCTTAAAGCTTACCTGTAGCCTATCTCTGGCCATGGCGCTAACCGGTTCTTTCAATACCCGCCAATGCTCTACATTTAACCCTGAACAGTACTGGACAACTTCGATAACTGCAGCCATTACTGCACAAGAATTATCCTCTTATATAAAACACAGCGATAAACTTGAACCAGCAACAGCCTATACCGCAGGGCTACTCCATACTATTGGCATAATGGCGTTGACACATATTTTCCCAACGGAAATGGCAACCATCTTTGCTAATAACGTGGAAAGTATCCAGCAGCAAACTCAGGAAAAACTTGGAATAGATCAGCACCAAACATCAACAATCTTGGCAAATAGTTGGAATTTACCCGAGAGTATAGTTGCTTCAATGAATTACTCCAACATTGACTCTAGTTCGGATGAAAACTCTACATTGGCCGCAATCGTATGCCTGAGTTCACAGATAGCTAATAGCTTTTACCTACATAAAAACTGTGACATGCAACAGCTTAAGTTTGATAAACAGACAATAAATGCCAAACATGTGGATAAAGTTATTGCTGAAATAACAACTCAACTGGAGGGGCTACAGGAGATAGCCCAATTGATAATCGGAGTTCAAGATTAATCCATGAGAATCAATAGGCTTACCACATCGTTAACAGAGTTAGCTGAAAGCGTTGATGATCTGCTTGAAGCCTTATCTGCATTGCAACAACTGAGCGAACTCCCTGCTCATAAATTAACCGAAACGACTCTGTCAAAAGAGTTGCTGCATATCTTGTATCAATGCTGTCAAGCCAGCAGTTGCACTGTCTTTACCTGGACAGACACGCAACCTGAAACAACTGACACATCTCAACTTAAAAATTTGTGGGCTATAGATTTTAATGGCATCAGTCATCCAAGAGAAGCAACCAGGGTGGAAAACCATTTCATTAACAACACAATCAAAACAAACAAAGCTGAGCACTGTAGTGACTGTACAGCCATAGCAGAAAGGCTTAAATCCAAGCTCTGGGAAAAATCTATTATCAGCGTACCGGTATTCATCAAAGATCAATTGTACGGAGTAATAACCATAAGTCACAGCGAGCGGGAACATTTTAATCCATGGTCTTTTAATCTGATGCTGACTATCAGTAAATTTTTCGGTTACCAATTATCAGCTTGTCGTTTGAGGTGTTAATTTTTACCTAACAACTTAAAAACAAAAAAATCCGTCAAGCGCATTCAGTTTACGCTTGACGGATTTTTATTTTTAAAATGAAACTATAAGCTACTCAGCTGAAATAAACTCTTCAGCCGCAGCCACATCTTTACTGCTACCAATAAACACCGGCGAACACATCTCAATTCCTGATGGTTCTATATCCAGTATAGGCTTACAACCGTTTGACGCCGCGCCACCTGCGTGCTCAACCAAAAACGCCATGGGATTTAACTCATATAGCATACGCAATTTACCCTGAGGTCTCCCCTGTAAATGGGGGTAAAAGAAAACCCCCTTCCCTTTCATCAATAATTGATTGATATCAGGGACAAATCCCCCACTATAACGTAGCTTATGCCCAGATTCCTCCAGGCTCAAAACATATTTTTCAGTTCCAGAGGTATACAAATTTCTCTGCCCTCCAGGTGAGTAAATACCACCGCTATTATCAATAGTTATATTTTCGCGCGTCAAAGTATATTCCATCAGATGATTCATGGCAAACTCGTGCACACCATCGCCAACTGAATAAACTAAAGTGGTACGGGGTCCGTATAATATATACAATGCCGCTACCTGATCACGCCCCTTTTGCAGTAAATTATTTCCGCGATGAATAGAGATAATTGTGCCAACAGCAAGGTTAACATCAACAAGAGAAGAACCATCAAGAGGATCATATGCCACCGAGTAACATGGTCCATCTTCACACTCAAAACAAATAATCTCATCTGTTTCTTCTGAAACAACACTGGCAACTACTCCAGAATTCTTTAATCGTTTTTGCATAATCCGATCAGACAACACATCTAGAGCCAACTGATCCTCACCATACAAATTTGAAGTTCCAGCAACTCCTAAATCACCAGTCCGTATCGAATTGATGATGTATTTAGACGCTTCTGCCAGTTCACAAATCAACATAACCAGATTGCGTTCAACATCGCTATCACGCAAGTGGCGGCGTAAATCTGTCTGAAATTTGGTTGACCCTGGTTCGCCCATGGACTTATCTCCCTAATACTAAATAGACTGGTTTATTTCAACTTGCTTAGCACAATTCTCTCTATATACAATCGCAACAACACAATTGAGTTGCGGCAACAACAGCCATCGGTATAGTTAAAAACTGCACAAATGGGATAAACAACATACACATCACAGCTAACGCAAACCCCAAGCTGGACAAACGATTACTAGCAATAAAAAGTCGCTGTTCTTTAAAACCTTGATGTTTACGGCTAAAAACATAGCCAGTATATTCGATAATTAAAAAATATAACATCAATCCGCCAGATATAATCGTATAAATCAATGAACCTACACCCGGCAACAGATTAAACAACAGCGCAACAATCATTAACACAACAAAGATCAACATCTTGCGTATCTCATCCCGCATAACACGCCATAGATCCTTAACTATCCGCTTCAACGAAAAAGGTTCATCGCTCATATGGCCAGTCAACAATTGCTCTGTACGTTCTGATAATATATCGTTAAAAGGTGCTGCTATAAGATTTCCAACCACGGTAAAAGTAAAAAAAACTGCCACCATAGTTGCTAGCCCAGCAATAAATTTAATTATCATCGCCAAAATTTGCCAATACCAGGAATCGTGTGGTGATAAATATTCTCCAACAAGCTGGTTAAACAGGTCATAACCCCAATATACAACACCAATAAAGACCAGAATATTGATGACAAATGGAATTATTACGAATTTGTATAGAGATGGATTTTTCATCACAAAACAAAAGGCATCCCATAGCGAGAAAAACCCGCCAACAAAACCTTTAGCGCCGCCAACGACACCGCAACTAACCTTACCCGTATTCATCTTGCAACATCCTCCAGTATCCACATTCACAAAACAAGCTGAAATCATTTAACTTTTTCAACAACTCTCAATCCATATTGGTCACACTACCATGAACATTTGTAAAAACCAAGTAAGCTAATTGGTAGATCAGAATCAATTTGTTCTCAGATAGACAGGATGAATATATCTAGTTTTTCATATGGAATAGCATATTTTGAACTTATTGCTAAAAAGTTATGATAACGAATCAGCGGGCTACAAAGTTAAAGCGCTTTTACGAAACGGTGGATAATATAGTCAAAACATTATTCTTCTTGTTCCTGTTCGTTAAACCAGATATCGAACCAGGTACGGTGATCTTTTGATGCCAATATTTTAAAATCGTTGGGACCAAGCCAAACCCCCTTACATGCTGGGCACTGGTCTAAAGGAACACCATGAAAAGTAGTTGCTTCCAAAGATGCCCCACATTTTGGGCAACGATTTTTAGACAGCTCGTTCACTTGCTCTTCGTGCTGGCGAGCTTTTTTTTCAGCTAACTGTTTTTTCTCAAGTTCATAAATATACCGATCTTCAAAAGCGTTTTCTCGCTCTTTCCAAACATCTTTCATAATTTACCTCCGTTTCACACTGTTGATAGAGAGACAAATGGCAAACATCCCGCAATATATACTCATTAATAATACAAAAATGTTGGAGATTGGCAATTGCATCTCTTAAAAACATCTGTTTTTAGCTTCACAACCCTTATAAATCAGAACTTTTAGGCTCAATCCAATAGCCTCCAGCACCAAAAGCGGCATTTTTACCCAGGTTCATATAGCTACCGAGGTAAAGAAATACTAACACTTCTTGCGACAGTTCCCCTTTAAAATTAATTGTCCCCATCAATCCACCCAAGGGCTGGCAACTATTATCACCACACAGCTCACGCCAATCGTGCCAGGCTAAATTGTTTATTTCAACCTCAACCTGCTCTATAACACTGAGCAGTTCATGAATATCTATGTCCAAATCAAGATAACAGTGGCTGTACAACATAGAGGTAACACGACGCAATACAAAAGGGAAAATTTGTTTAAAATCGGCCTTAAAGAGGGGTCTTTTTTTAACCAGCAGACGCGCCGGAGTATGAAATTTCAGCTCAAGCACTGATCTCTCCAGCATATAACTATTAAGCCACCACGACGCATCCCGCATCGGGATCATAGCACTACTGACAGGAGCACTTGCCTGCCACACCTGTTGCCAGTTCTGAGCCGAATCTTCCCCGCGCACGGCAACCAATTCAAAACGTCCGGCATCATGCCGTAAGCCAGTCTTGCCAAGCGCCTGCAATACCCGCATAAAATCGTGAACTATCTCAGAGTTACCGCCCCATACTGTTGCGGACAAGGTCAATACATCTCCTCGACAAAACTTGCCTGTACAGCTAACATCATGATGAAATACAAAGGCTGGACCACATTTCTGATGGTGATGACGCGCTACGGGATCAACAGCCAAATCTGGTTCAAGAAGACGACCAAAACGATTTAGAGCAGCTGTTTCTTCACCTCTTACTGGCGGCAAAACATATTTGGCAGCAGAGCGTATAGCTCGGCGCAAACACAACAAATTTGCTAATTCGACATCGATTGCTTCGCTAAAACGCAAATCACATTCAATCTTGACAAATTCCGCTTTCTTCAGCTGTTCCATCAACCCTTTCACAAATCCTCCTTGAGCTACAACCGGCCTTACTGAAAAAATATAGTAACTTGTATGATCCTTCTAGCTCACGTCATGAAGAAATCGTGCAAGTTACACAGTATAAATCGTGCAACTAAATATCCTGTACTCAGATTGCTTTATTGCTAAGCTTTTGTTAGTGTTTGTTGGATAGCCTAATATAACTACTTACCAACAAAATTCACGGAAAGACCACACCATTTATGCTCAAGTTTGATCTGCTGCACAACGATAAAAAAACTCAGGCACGACGGGGACGCATCACCACACCTCATGGTGTAATTGAGACACCAATATTTATGCCCGTCGGCACCCACGGTGCCTTAAAAGCATTAACTCCCGCCCAAGTAAAAGAAACTGGTGCACAAATAATATTGTCCAACACTTATCACCTGCACCTTAAACCGGGAGAGGGGTTGGTCAAAAAAGCCGGTGGCTTACACAAGTTCATGAATTGGGACAAGCCAATACTAACTGACAGCGGTGGTTTTCAAGTATTTTCTCTGCCAAAGAAAAAGATAACTGAAAACGGCGTCTTTTTTCGCAACGAACACAATGGCGAGGAGATATTTTTAGGCCCCAAAGAAGCTATGCACATAGAGAATGCCCTCGGTGCAGATATTATCATGGCTTTCGACGAATGTATCCCCTATCCATCGACCCACGATTATGCCAAAAAATCGATTCAGAAAACTCTGCGTTGGGCCGACGAGTGTTTAACAAACCATCTGCGTAAAGATCAGGCATTGTTTGCCATAGTGCAGGGTAGTGTTTATGAAGATTTACGCCGCGAATGTGCTGAACAATTGACTGCCATGAATTTCCCTGGATACGCAATTGGGGGAGTCAGCGTCGGTGAAGGACTAGAATTGTTAAAACAGGTAGTAGATTATACGGCACCTTTTTTACCGGAGAACAAGCCTCGCTACCTTATGGGCGTTGGCTTGCCGGAAGATATCCTGGAAAGTATTGAGCGTGGCATGGATATGTTTGACTGCGTTATCCCCACCCGTTATGCCCGCAGCGCAACGTTGTTCACCTCAAGGGGTAAACTGCGCCTGACTAATCGTAACTATCGGCGTGATTTTTATCCGGTGGATCCAGCTTGTGATTGCTACTGCTGCCGCAATTTCAGCCGCGCATATCTGCATCATCTTTTTAATGCCAATGAAATTTTGTCGGCAACCTTATCAGCCATCCACAACGTTCATTTTTATCTGAACATGGTTGCAGGTGCCAGAAAAGCAATTGAGCAAGATCAGTTTACTGAATACAAACAGGAATTCCTTGGCAACTACGGCTTTTTTGATAAAAAATAGGGTGCATCAATTCAACAGAGAATAGGAAAAGATGTCACAGCCAAAGGACGATGCACAAAAACAATATTCACCATCTGCCTTAGTAGCATTATTAAAACGTGCGCTTTGCGCAGATGGTGATGAGTTAAAACATATTTTAACCGAACCATGCGCCGAAGTTTTACATGCAGCTCTGAAAAACATCTCTTTAACTGAAGAACACCTGCTCCATCTGCTACATCGACACGATATAAGTTCTGACCTCTTACGCGCCATCACCAAGCATAAACTGTGTCAAAACCATCGCATCGCCATGGCAACAGTAAAACATCCGGCACTCTCACCCGCATTGGCAAAGCAACTATTACAGCAATTGCACCTTTTTGAGCTACTAAATCTATGCACACTTCCAGGACAAACAGCCGATCTTAAAGCCGCAGCTGAGCACAGTATAATTCAGCGTTTACCCACGGAACCTCTGGGTAACAAGATTACTATGGCCAGACGTTCCCATGCTCCATTATTGTTATCACTGATTAAGGAGGGACAACCACAGATTATCGACGCCAGCTTAGATAACCCCCACCTTACGGAATCAATCCTGTTTCAGTTTTTAACTATGGGGAATTCATCAGCGCAAACAATATCAGCCATTGCTCGACATCCACGCTGGCAAAAGAGGAGAAACCTACAACTGGCAATTGATATAAAAAAACACTTCAGTATGGGATCATTAGTGGTGATGATTATCACGTGTATTTTATTTATTGCCGCGGTGATTTCAAAGGGTTTTACTCACGACATTTTACTCGAATCAGCCGTATTTCTGGTGTCTGTAAAGCTGATCATGATGTCATACAAGAATATTGATGAAACAAATTCCATGCATAGTAAACTGGACAAAATATATCAGAAACTCAATGAGTTGGAAGTTTACCGGGCAGAAGCTGGAATAACGGAAAAAAAATAATTACTCCAAGCTATACAGCTTGCTAATCTACCGCAACTACAAAACCTTGTCCGTAACCAGCCTGCGTAAGCTCTTCCAGAGCCAGTTTAGCTTCGGTCAGCGAAGTATAATGCCCTGCCTGCACTCGATAAAACAGTTGACCATGCACCATCGCCTGACGCACATGGGCAGCACCATACAAAGCTTGAAGTTTTTGCTGCAAGCGCTGGGCATTAGGAACCTGTGTAAACGCGCCAACTTGAACAGTAAAAGGACCTGTTTGAATAGAAGCAGGTAAGGTATACTGGAAACTGCCATCTGAAACAGTTTTTCGATAGCCAAGGGCGCTAATGGTCACCCTGGCTGTTCCGGGACCGACAACCCCCAGTTTGTTGGCTGCGGCGTAAGACAGGTCGATAATTCTTCCATCGACAAAAGGACCACGATCATTGACGCGAACCACCACCTCGCGCCCATTATCCCGATTTTGCACTTTTACGAACACGCCAAGAGGCAAAGTCTTATGCGCTGCTGTCATAGCATACATATCATAGGTTTCACCGTTACTCGTTTTGCGCCCGTGAAATTTTTTTCCGTACCAACTGGCAACACCGTTTTCAACAAAACCTTCGTGACTTAACAGGGGGGTATACGACTCCCCCATTACACGATATGGTTTCTGCCACCCCTTAAGAGCTGCGCCACCACTTCCCGTTGCTGGGCCAGGCGGGACAACCGGCGGCGCCATTGAGCAACCACCACAGCAAACAACAATAAAAATCAACAACGATAGCATCAATAACGGCAACTGCTGCAACCGACACACCAACAACGAAAGGCAAAAGCGCTTCAATTATTACCCTTCTGAGCTGTCCTGCGAATCTTCAGCTGCATCTGCAATTTTTTCATCCTGCATAATCGTCATCGCACGAAATTTATCATAACGTTGATCAACAAGTTCCTGTGCCGAAAGTTGCTGTAATTCATCCAGCTGTTTCTTCAAACAACTCTTAAGATTCTGCGCCGCCAGTTTAACATCGTTGTGAGCACCTCCAAGAGGTTCCTCAACAACCTCATCGATAATACAGCCAAGCTCGTCAATATCAGCAGCAGTCAATTTCAGTGCTTCGGCAGCCTGTGGTCCCTTAGCACCATCGTTCCATAAAATTGCGGCACAACCTTCTGGTGAAATAACAGCATAAACCGAATACTGCATCATCATCACACGGTTACCAACAGCAATAGCCAGAGCGCCACCTGAACCACCCTCACCTGTAATAGTAACAATCACAGGAACTTTAAGTGCAGCCATCTCTCTTAGATTACGGGCAATAGCTTCTGCCTGGCCACGTTCCTCCGCACCAATGCCAGGATAAGCTCCTGGAGTATCAATAAAAGTAAAGATGGGCAAACCAAATTGCTCCGCCATCTTCATGATGCGTAACGCCTTGCGATAGCCTTCAGGATTAGGCATACCAAAGTTGCGTTTTACTTTTTCTTTGGTATCACGCCCTTTTTGATGACCGATAATCGCACAAGGTTGTCCGTCTAAACGGGCAAAACCGCATACCAGCGCGGGATCATCAGCAAAATTACGATCACCGTGCAATTCAAACCAGTCGGTGAATATATTTTCGATAAAATCGAGGGTAAAAGGACGCCCAGGGTGGCGCGCCAATTGGGTGCGCTGCCAACGGGTTAACTTGGAAAAAATTTCTTCACGTAATTTTTCCGCCTTAGTTTCAAGTTTTTGCAACTCACTACTAAAATCTACGCTCTCGGTGGAAAACCCACGCAGTTCGCGAATCTTTTGTTCCAGTTCAACCAACGGTTTCTCAAAATCTAAACAAGCTTGCATCATATTCTCCCATCGATGACCATTTCATTCATCATCGGCGATAAATTCACACTATAACAGGCACGATAAATGACAATACAGTTTATCTAATTATTCAGCACGATGGGGTAGTGATCCCCATAACAAGGGACGCATTCCACCCATCCATGGGGATCACTACCCCACATTGAGAGGTGCTTGAATAATTATCATAATTTTTTACATGTTATATCAATCATTCAAATGTGACAACATCGTATCCAAACAATTTTTCCACAGCGCTGGTAAATTCATCACTGGCAGCTACACTCAGCTCCTTTGCCGCGACAATAGAAGTTTCGCTACGATTAGGCACCACCATATGCAGATGAACACGACAAGAACCGGCATAACGCATCATGATATGTTTTAATGACTGCAGTTGGTCTTCGGTTAAACCTGTGGTCGTCACCCGCACATGAACATCACGGGCCTGCTTCTCCTTGACGTCATGCAACAACATAATTTCTGTGGCAAGAATTTTACAACTCTCCTCACCTGCATCTAAATTACCCTGAACCATCAACGGTTCATCTCCCTGGAGATAGTCTGCCCCTGCCTGAAACGCCTCGGGGAACACCACCACTTCCACAGAGCCAGACAAGTCTTCCAAATTAACAAATGCCATCCGGTCACCCTTTTTTGTAACCAACTCTTTGATGGCGCTAACGATACCGCAAACCCGCACCTCCTCTTTATCGTGACGATCGCTCAGCCCGGCAATATCACAGGTAGCAAAACGTTTGATCTCTTCGCTATGACGTGACAAGGGGTGACCGGTAATGTAAAAACCAAGCGCTTCTTTTTCGAAATTAAGACGCTCCTTATCACTCCACTCCTCAATGTCTGGCAATTCAGCGTAACTTGTGCCGGCATGCGACACCATCTCATCCATGCCAAACAACGAATCCTGACCAATCTGCTGTTCGCGTTGTAATTGCTGACCAATTTCCATAGCGTTTTCCAGCACCGCTTCGTACTGGGCGCGCTTTCCCCCTAATGAATCAAAGGCTCCACACTTGATCAGAGCGTCGATAACTTTTTTGTTCACCTTGCTCAAATCTACACGCTGACAAAAATCGTGGAGCGATCTATATGCCCCCGACTTGCGCTCCTCGATAATCGACTCCAACGCTGCAGAGCCAACCCCCTTAACCGCCCCCAAGCCAAAGCGCATTGCCGACTCGTGCACCGTAAAGGTGCGAATTGATGCATTGATATCCGGCGGCAAAACCTCAACGCCCATAGATCGTACCTCGGCGATATTCTTGATCACCTTATCGGTATTCTCCATATCCTCGGTTAGCAGACCCGCCATAAATTCAACCGGATAATGCGCCTTCAGGTACGCTGTTTGGTAGGCAATCAATGCATAGGCAGCAGAGTGGGATTTATTAAAACCATAGGCAGCAAACTTGGCCATCAGGTCAAATACTGCTTCAGCCTTCTTGAGGTCAAGTTTGTTCTCTTTGGCTCCGGCCAGAAACAAACTCTTTTGTTTCTCCATCTCTTCAGCCTTTTTCTTGCCCATGGCACGACGAAGCAAGTCTGCGCCGCCGAGAGAGTAGTTGGCCAGCATCTGGGAGATGAGCATAACCTGTTCCTGATAGACGATAACACCGTAGGTGTCTTTCAGGATTGGCTCCATCTGATCAAAATCGTAGACAATATCCTGCTGACCATGCTTACGCAAAATAAAGTCATCAACCATCCCTGAACCGAGGGGACCGGGGCGATACAGGGCGCACGCCGCGATTATATCCTCAAAACAGTTGGGCTTAAGCTTAATCAACAACTCCTTCATCCCTGATGACTCCAACTGAAAGACACCGGTCGTATCACCGTGGCCGAGCAATTGATAGGTTGCCTCATCATCCATAGGTATAATATCGAGATCAAACTCAGGATTTTTAGCGCCGTGAATCATCCGCAGAGTGTTATCGATTACCGTCAAGGTTTTCAAGCCGAGAAAGTCAAACTTGACCAGTCCTATTTTTTCCACATAACTCATGGGAAACTGAGTAACTTGACCAGCGGATTTTTGATCGGTATACAAGGGCAGATAATCGGTGAGGGGCTCGGGGGTTACAACAACGCCAGCCGCGTGAGTCGAGGCATGGCGGGTCAAACCTTCCAGCGCCAAAGCAACATTGAGCAATTCCTTGATACGCACATCCCCTTTTGCCATCTCACCTATGCGCGGCTCCTGTTTCAACGCATCCTGCAAAGTGATGTTCAGCACCGCCGGCACCAGCTTCGACAGCTTGTCCACTTCACCGTAGGGGATATTCAACGCACGTCCAACATCCTTGATACACCCTTTGGCACCAAGAGTACCAAAAGTTATAATCTGCGCCACATTGGGAACACCGTATTTCTGCTGAACATATTGAATAACCTTCTCCCGCCCGTAGATACAGAAATCAACGTCGATATCAGGCATAGAGATCCGCTCAGGATTCAAAAAACGTTCAAACAGAAGATCGTACGGGATAGGATCAATATCGGTAATACGGATGGAAAAGGCAACCAGACTGCCTGCAGCACTGCCACGTCCGGGACCCACGGGGATATCATGGTCTTTAGCCCAGTTGATAAAGTCCGCTACAATAATAAAATAGCCTGGAAATCCCATATCAAGTATGGTTTTCAGCTCACGCTCCAAACGAGCCCGATAAATCTTTTCGTCCTCATCACTAAAATCAGGCTTATGTTTACGAACAACTGTCAGACGCTCATCCAGCCCCTGCCACGCCATCTCCTCTAACACTTCAGCAAGTGTTTTATCTTTTGGCTTTTCGTACTGAGGAAAATGGTAAGTGTTAAAATCAAAATCAAGATTACAGCGTTGAGCTATTTTCACGGTATTTTCAAGCGCCTGAGGTACATGCTTGAACAGTTCCTGCATCTCATCGGGGCTACGCAGATAAAAACCATCGTTAGGAAAACGCATCCGCTTTTCGTCATCCATGGTTTTACCCGTCTGGATACACAACAGCACTTCGTGAGCATAAGCATCTTCACGGGAGAGGTAGTGACAATCGTTGGTAGCCACCAGCGGAACTCCCAAATCACCACTAAGCTGGATCAAACCATTATTGGCAACTGTCTGTTTATCGATGCCATTCTCCTGCAGTTCCAGATAAAAACGATCATCGTCAAAAATTTCCGCCATCTGACGTGTACGCGTAACCGCTTCATCATCACGCCCAAGATTAAGCAGGGTGGGGATCTCCCCGCCAAGGCATGCGGTCATAGCAATCAAGCCCTCGTTATGTTTCTCCAGCAACTCCCAATCGATACGTGGTTTATAATAAAAGCCCTCACGATACGCCGCCGAAACTAGATAGCACAAGTTCCTGTAGCCCACCTTATTTTGACACAACAACACCAAATGGTACGATGCCTCCGATGAACCACGGGCGTTTCTCTTTTCAAAACGGCTACCTGGTGCAACATAAACTTCACAGCCTATCACCGGTTTTACCCCAGCGGCTGTTGCCTTGGTAAAAAACTCCATAGCACCAAACATGTTACCGTGATCGGTAACGGCTACAGCAGGCATCTTGTACTCTTTTACTTGATTAATCAGGTCTGGAATCTTTATTGCTCCATCCAGTAAGCTGTACTGACTGTGCAGGTGTAAATGAACGAAATTGCTGTGTTCCATAAATAATATTTATCCAAAAAAATTAAAGTAACTTGTATGATGAGCACATAATCCCCATAGCAAAGATGTTTGTCGCCATGGACGGCGACAACAAACCACATGGATGGATTCATGTGTCCCTTGATATGGGGATTATGTACCCAACTGGAAAGGTGCTGAACAATTACGAATTAGATCTGTTTAGTGCATTATGGTGCCAACACATCAACACCAAACTCTTGCAACATGGTCGTTAAACGAATTAATGGCAAGCCGATCAAACTGGTGTAATCATCACCAGACATCTTCTCCATCAAACTGATACCCAGCCCCTCAATTTTAAAAGAACCAGCGCAATCGATGGGATTTTCCTGCTCGACATAGTAGGTGATCTGCTCCGCTGTCAACGAACGTAAAGTTACTGAAAAAGTTATATAATCGGCAAGAGAACGCTCGCTACGACAATCGAACAGCGCGATAGCTGTATAAAAAATATGGGTTTTGCCCGACATGGCTTGAAGTTGCTGCTTTGCACCAGCAACACTCCCCGGCTTACCCATAATCTTACCTCGCGCATTGACAAATACCTGATCGGAGCCAATTATCAAACCATCGCTATATTGATCGCGCACACTAAGAGCTTTGTTAAGCGCCAGATGTTTAACCAACAGCTCAGGGGCAACATTTTGATCAAGATGTTCTTCACCAACCGGAACAACGGCACAAAAGTTAAGCCCCAACTGTCGCAGTAACTGTTGACGATAAGGACTGGTTGACGCAAGGATGATTGGTCGTATCACGCAAGTCTCCCTCCAATAAACAGAATACAGATAAAAGGTTAACTATTCAGCACAATTGTAAACAGGTCAATTACTGCCATTGCTCCAACCAGCGCAAAATTTCCGCCGTTTTCTCCTCCATCAAAGCAATATCACCACGCGCTTCAACATTCAATCGCACCACCGGTTCAGTGTTTGAAGAACGCAGGTTAAAACGCCAATCGGCAAAACTCATACTAAGTCCATCTACATGTTCCACACTGATAGCATCAACAGAATATTTCTGTTGCAGCTCTGCCATTGCCTGTTGAACATTATTCAAGCTGCGATTAATTTCACCGCTCGATGGATAGGCGGCAATTCGTTCCCCCACCAATTCCGACAACTTTTTACCACTGCAACTCATCAACTCTGTTACCAGCAACCACGGGATCATACCACTGTCGCAGTAGGAAAAATCGCGGAAGTAATGATGAGCACTCATTTCACCACCATAAACGGCATCAACCTGACGCATCTTCTCTTTAATGAAGGAGTGTCCGGATTTACTTTCCACCGCTTCACCGCCAGCCTGCTTAACCACATCAAACGTGTTCCATATCAAGCGCGGGTCGTGAACAATTTTACCTCCAGGATTTTTCGCCAGAAAGGCTGCTGCCAGCAACCCGACAATATAATAACCCTCAATAAAAACACCTGTTTCATCAAACAGAAAGCAGCGATCAAAATCTCCATCCCAAGCAATACCAAGATCTGCCCCATTAGCAATTACAGCGTCTGAGGTAGCAGCTCGATTCTCTAGCAATAGGGGATTAGGAATACCGTTCGGGAAATTACCATCGGGCTGATGATTAACTTTAATAAATTCAAAGGGAAGATGTTGCTGCAATAGATCAATGACCGGTCCGGCACAACCATTACCAGCGTTAACAACAACCTTTAACGGAGATAATTTCTGCACGTCAACATAACCAAGCAGATGCTCTATATAAGCTGGGCGCACATTGAGTTGATGCACTTGTCCTCTTTGTTTTGGCGCAACAAAATCGCCCTTTTCAGCCAGGGTGCGTATTTCACTCAAACCGGTATCGGCACTTATAGGTCGCGATTGCTGCCGCACCAACTTCAAACCGTTATAATCCATGGGATTATGGCTGGCAGTTACCATTACTCCACCATCCATTTGTTCATTAAAAGTGGCAAAATACACATCCTCGGTGCCACACAGACCGATATCGTAAACGTCGACTCCTGCATCACACAAACCGCGTGCTACGGCAGCACTGAGAACCTCACTGCTCAAACGGATATCACGACCAACCACAACTTTTCGTGGCTGCAAAAATTCTGCGTAACCACGACCAATGCGATAGGCAACTTCTTCGTTCAACTCGTCTGGCAAACGCCCACGAATATCGTAGGCCTTGAAACAGGTGATCTCCATTATCTCCCCCTTGGTTTGATTAATATTGTAGACATGCCCAACAGAAGCTTGTGAAAACGGCAACTATTCAGCAATTCATGTGCTATGCAAACTGCGCGCAAATAATCTTTACCGCCGCAGCCAAATCGGCACAAATTAAAGTTTGCGCCGTCACCCTGCTCTGCTCATGGGCACCATGACCAGTCAACACCAGCAACGGCGTACATCCAGCAGACAATCCAGCTTCAACATCGGCGAGTTTATCACCAACAATAAACGACCTGCTCAGGTCAATATCATATTCCTGCGCTGCCTCAATCAACATCCCCGGCGCCCCCTTGCGACAATCGCATTGTTTACGATAGGCACCAACCCCCTTATCCGGATGATGGGGACAATAATAAAAAGCGTCTATATGAGCACCACTACCGATCAATTGCTCCTGAACAAAATTGTGTAGATGTTGGACATCTTTTTCGGAGTAGTAACCGCGGGCGACCCCAGACTGGTTGGTAACCACAACAACCAAGAACCCAGCATCATTAAGCTGCTTGATCGCTTGAGGAGCACCGGCAATAAATTCAAAATCTTCACAGCGAAACAGATAGTCACGCTCCACATTTATTGTCCCATCTCGATCGAGAAACACAGCTCGCCGCATCCGAACTCCACTGACTATATTTATAGATTGCAAGCAACAACCCTGAAAGTTAATCTTGCCATCATTAACCAAAATTTGACATATTTTTAATTTAGAATATTGTCTAAAGATGAGTGAAAAGTTAAACAAAAAAATTCATCATGGACCACAACATGACACTTTTACAAAAAATTTCTGCAGTAACGCTAGTTCTGGCAAACGTCCTGACACTGACCGGCTGCAGTACGAAAAAAGGTAATTTATGGCCACTTCTTACCAGCCCCGACGTTTTAATCATCAAGCACCACATCAAACAGGATCAGTTAGATATTGAACAATTTTGTCATCGTCTCTACCTGAAAAATCCTATCTATGAACCGGATTTAGCGGCACGTGAACGCAAACTGAAGAAAATTTTTCAGCCAACACCAATCACCGACGTCAAAAACAACACCAGGTCCATTGCAACAATATCAAAAACATATATTGATTTTCCGTCCCACAAACTGCTTGAAGCAGCTTTTGCAGAGATCCCTCCCGACAAGGATCGCGTATACCTGTTGGCATTGGGCATGAACAAAAGCATCACGGAAGCCTATAGCGGCTACGACAAGCAGGCACTGCTCTCCGGTATTCAACTAGACGCCAAAAAACTGGAAAAACTATACCTCAACCTGCAACAATTGAGCTGGCGCCTTAAAACTTACCGCACCAATCACGATCAATTAATCTTCCTCACCAACGCTTGCAATACAAGCGGCTATATAAACATGGGCTACGAAGTGATCATGACCAGATTACTAACAAGAACTGCAGACGATATATATTTGCGCAATGGTCAAACGCCCAACTTTATCTTCAACATGTCGACCTTATTTCTACCATTAATCCTGTAGTTACCTGGAAGTATGCTCCAATTGCGACAGAAAACTAACCCCAGCACCAATCGGCAACGAAAAATTGTCCTGAATAGTTGCAGCGATATCACAAAAACAGTTACGTGTGCCCAAGTCTACTCCAGCATTTAGCCGTGGAGACCACGCCAACAACGGCACATATTCACGGCTATGATCACTGCCCTGAGTAATTGGATCGCAACCATGATCAGCGCTGATCAACAACAGATCATCCTCACCCAACTGCGGCATAAACGATTTCAGCCAGCTATCAAATTCCACCAGTGCAGCACCAAAACCAACAGCATCGCGGCGGTGACCGTAAAGCATGTCGTAATCAATCAAATTCGCAAAAATCAGTCCTCGCTCTACCGTCGACAACAGAGAAATAATTTTAGCCATGCCGTCACGGTTATTTACCGTTGGCAGATGGCGCGCAATTGAACGCCCACAAAAAATATCCTTAATTTTTCCAACGGCAATAACCTCAATATCTGCGGCAGCCAAGGAATCAAGCATGTTAGGTGGTGGCTGTAGAGAAAAATCTCGTCGGCGTGGTGTGCGAGTAAAATCTTCAGCACAGCTACCAACAAATGGACGAGCTATCACCCGTGCTATCCGATAAGAATTGAGCTCCGCACGCATGGCAGTGCAAATAGCATATAATTCATCTGGGGAGATCACCTCCTCATGAGCCGCTATCTGAAACACAGAATCAACACTAGTATAAACAATGGGTCGACCGCTCTGCATGTGGTGTTCACCATACTCAACCAACGCATCGGTGCCACTAATCACCACATTGCCCAGCGGTTTTTTACCAGTCACCTTGGTAAAGATAGCGATTATCTCATCGGGGAAACCTTCTGGATAAATGGCATATGGTTGCTTTTGCACACCTCCAGCCATCTCCCAATGCCCCGTAGTACTATCTTTGCCAATAGAATATTCTGCCATCTTACCCCAAGCTGCCAGCGGCTGTGTCACCGGAGCGACACCAGTCAACGGGGCTATGTTTCCTAGTCCCATCCGTTGTAGCGTTGGCAAAGCCAGACCATCGTTTACTTGAAGCACATGAGCCAAAGTATTCGCATCGACATCACCATATTCATCGGCATCGGGCAAAGCACCGCAGCCAACACCATCCAAAACAATCAGCACTATCCGTTTAAATTTCATAACAATTATAATCCAACACAGCAAAAAACCCGCGTCAGCGGGTTTATGATGCTACAAAAAAATTATTCAGCAAAACGTCAGCAATCATGTTCGATAATCAGCGTTTATCTTCACATAATCATAAGTTAAATCCGAGGTGTAATAATCGGCACAGCCAGCACCAAGATGAATATCTATCTGTACGCTGAATTCAGCTTTTTTCAACACCTGGGTAGCAAGTTCCTCCTGCCGGGCCCCAGTGGTCAAGCCATTAGCCACCACCTGCACATCATCAAAGAATATATCTATTTTATTTGGATCAACCTCTACCCCTGAATAACCTACAGCAGCAATTATCCGCCCCCAGTTGGCATCTTCACCAAAAAAAGCGGTTTTCACCAGGCTAGAGGTAGCCACACTGCGGGCAGCAACTTTGGCCTGTGCATCGTTTTCGGCTCCACGCAATTTAATCTGTACCAGTTTGGTAGCACCCTCACCATCACGCACAATCATTTTCGCCAAATCCAACAGCACCTCATCAAGGGCAATTTTGAACCGTTTGGCATCATCGCTACCTGCGGCTACAGGCTTATTTTCAGCAGCACCATTGGCGAGGAGCAACACCATATCGTTGGTAGAGGTGTCACCATCAACACTGATAGAGTTAAACGAATCATCTACACCGGTAGACAACATCGGTTGCAACAAGTCGCTGCTGACAGCTGCATCCGTCAACACAAAACCGAGCATAGTTGCCATATTGGGGTGGATCATCCCCGCCCCCTTAGCGATACCGACGATTCGGCACTGTTCCCCACCAATTTCAACTGTGCGAGAAGATGTCTTGCGGTAACTGTCCGTGGTCATAATCGCCGCTGCTACCTCCCGACCAGTTTCAGCGGCTAAAGCTGAACACAGCGTTGGAATTGCACCCAGCACACGCTCTACAGGCAAAGGCACTCCGATAACACCAGTGGAAGCGACAGCCACCAACTCTTCATCGATCTCCATCTGCGCTGCCAGCGCCTGACTACAGCTTTTGGCATCGTCAAGCCCCTGTTGCCCGGTACAGGCGTTGGCATTACCACTGTTGACCAATATCGCCTGACAACTACCTGCAGCAATTCTGGGTTTAGTCACCAGCAGCGGTGCAGCAATCACCTTGTTTTTGGTAAATACTCCGGCACAACATGCCGGTTGCTGCGACACAATTAACGCGCAATCATCACGTTTATTATCGGCAACACCCTTTATATTAGCGGCGGTTGCAGCAAAGGTAAACCCCTTCACCGCCAGTGTTTGTTCATTCAATTCTGTTACCATTTAGAATCTCCCGTGCCTGGCATCTATTCAGCACAATTTAGCACCATTTCAGTTGGGTTCGCTAAATAGTTACCGTGGCTGAATCGTTATTTACCACAGCACTTTTTATATTTTTTACCACTGCCACATGGGCAAGGATCATTTCTACCAATTTTTTCTTCATCACGAGTGATCGGCTTAGACACTCTATCTTCCTCATCACTGCGATTCGTGATCACCTTGCGCCTGCGCTGCTCCGCTTCCAGCCGCTCCACGTCATCATCCTGCACCAACTGGATCAAAAACAGCTTGTGCAGCACCTCTTGACGAATCCGCCCCATCATCTGGACAAACAAGCTGTAAGCCTCGCGCTTGTACTCCTCCTTCGGATTTTGCTGCGCATAACCACGCAAACCAATACCCTCTTTGAGATGATCAATGGAGAGCAGGTGATCTTTCCACTGGCTATCAATAGTCTGCAGCAACAACACCTTCATTAAATGCTCAAGCACTTCCGGAGTAAACTCAGCCTCTTTGCGTAACAGTTGAGTAAAAACTTGTTCCTTCAAAGGTTCGTCAAGAATGGACGAGTCTGCTTTATCCTCCAATTCCGGCAACTGCGGCTCAAAATTGAACTGGGAAATAAAATCATCGACCATGCCGCTAATATTCCAATCGGCAACAGCAACTTTTTCTGGGCAGAAAGTGGCAATTATATCTTCCACCATCTCCTCAATAATGGCATTAAAGGTTTCCCGGATATTCTCCCCAGCCAACACCTCACGTCGCTGATCGTAGATCACCTCACGCTGTTTGTTCATTACATCATCATACTCGATGAGGTGTTTACGTATATCGAAGTTATGCCCTTCTACCTTTTTTTGAGCATTTTCAATGGCCTTCGAAATAATGCCGTGCTCGATGGGTTCATTCTCTGGAATCTTCAGCTTATCCATTATAAATGCCACCCGATGGCTACCAAAGATCCGCAACAAATCATCTTCCAAACTCATGCACGACCACGCAACTGATTGTCAATACGGCGAGATTCATGGCGCTCGGTACCGAGGATATATAAACCACCGGACTCCAGCACCCGCTCTTTTTCGGCACCACATTCCGCGCTAAATTTACCCAGAAGCTCTGAATAACGTTCATCGTCAACATCCCCGCCAACGACATTTTTTGCCAACATCTCAGGATTACCACCGAGGACAATATCGGTACCACGGCCAGCCATATTGGTCGCAATGGTGACTGCACCTATGCGTCCTGCTTGGGCAATGATCTCAGCTTCCTGCTCATGATGCTTGGCGTTAAGCACATGGTGGGCAATGCCGGTTTTTTTAAGTTGCGCCGCCAAGCGCTCAGAATTCTCGATGGAGATAGTTCCCACCAGCACCGGCTGACCACTGTCGTGACATTGCTTAATATCTTCTATTACCGCGTTGAACTTTTCCTGCTCAGTTTTGTAAATAACATCAGAGTAATCAATCCGCTTATTAGGTCGATTGGTAGGAATAACCACGACTTCAAGCTTATAAATTTCACCAAATTCTGCCGCCTCAGTATCTGCGGTTCCAGTCATCCCCGACAGCTTGTTATACATGCGAAAGTAGTTCTGAAAGGTGATGGTCGCCAACGTCTGGTTCTCGCTCTCGATCTTCACCCCCTCCTTCGCCTCAACAGCCTGATGCAGGCCATCACTCCAACGCCGCCCCGGCATCAAGCGACCGGTGAACTCATCAACGATCATGACCTCACCATCCCTGACCACATAATCTACCTCGTTTCTAAACAGTGCGTGTGCCTTGAGAGCCTGATTCACATGGTGCAACACTTCGATATGGCGAGGATCGTACAAATTTTCTATTCCGAGGATATTTTCTACTGTCGTCACACCCTGTTCGGTCAACGCTGCAGATTTTGCCTTCTCGTCTACGGTGTAATCACCAGTAAACTCCTTGGAGCTTTGACCAATCTTGCCGTCACGGTGTTCAATAATTTCACCCTTTTTCAAGCGTGGGATGATAGCATTTATTTTGTAGTACAGATCGCTGGATGCTTCACTCGGTCCGGAGATAATAAGGGGAGTACGTGCCTCATCGATAAGGATAGAGTCAACCTCATCGACTATGGCGAAGTTAAGCTCACGCTGCACATATTCTTCCAGCTCAAACTTCATATTGTCGCGCAGATAATCGAAACCAAACTCATTGTTAGTGCCGTAGGTTATGTCGGCTTGATAGGCTGCCTTGCGCTCCTCATCGGTAATGCCGTGAACAATACAGCCAATACTTAGACCAAGAAATTGGTGGATCTTGCCCATCCATTCCGAGTCACGTTTAGCCAAATAATCGTTAACAGTAATAACATGCACCCCTTTGCCCGTAAGGGCATTGAGATATGTCGCCAACGTCGCTACCAACGTTTTACCTTCACCGGTTTTCATTTCGGCTATTTTACCGGCATTCAGCACCATGCCACCGACCAACTGCACATCGAAGTGGCGCATTCCCAGCACCCGCCAAGCAGCCTCACGCACCACAGCAAAGGCTTCGGGCAATAAATCATCAAGGCTTTCACCATCAGTATGACGTTGCTTGAATTCCACAGTTTTCGCCTTTAGAGCAACATCATCAAGCGCTTTAATCTCCCCCTCAAGGGCATTGATTTTAGTAACAACCTTATTCAACCGTTTTAATTCACGGTCATTCTGACTGCCAAATATTTTTCTGGAAATGGAACGGATCATCAAGATTCTCCGATTAGGTATTTGTGTAACATCAACTAATAAAATGACCAGAAAATTTACCACACTCAGCGGTAAGCGACAATGTCAATTTTATTGAAATCATATCGGGGACAGGATAATGTTTAATGACATCCTGTCAACGCACATAGCGACTATACATACCGGCAAACCATAGGAGATCATCAAGATGAAAAGAATACACCGGACACATAGATTTATGACAACGGTGGCACTGGCCACCATGGTCATAATGACGACAATCTCAGCGGGGCAAGCAGCAGACGATACGATCGCACCACGTTATGCACTGACAGGAAACTTTGCCACCAGTTATTCGCCAGGCAACGACATTCAATTTATGCAGATCAGCGCTGCCGCGCTCTACGACTACGATCAAGTATGGCCACACCACGCCCCGGAGCCCCTGCGATTCAAGATTGAAGCAAGTGCCGGTCTGGCAAATATTGCCGGCACATCCGGCAACAGGGCGGTGGCATCAGCCAACATGCTGGCGCTATACTTTATCGACCCTCTGACCACCACCAGAGTGCGCCCCTACGTAGAAGCCGGCATCGGCATCATCTACACCGACTACCAGATCAACGACCAGGGTTTACGCGTCAACTTCAATCCACAACTAGGTATCGGCAGTGAAATTAACCTCAACGGCACCCCCTACTTTGTTGCTGCGCGTCTGCACCATATCTCCAATGGCGGCCTGGATGATGACAACCGCGCCATCAATTCGTTGATGCTACAGATAGGACAATTTTTTTAAGCCAACATAGGAGTTATGCATATATCTCAGACTAACATTGTCACTTTTAGCTATCTGGCAGTGCGGTTTCGCCCCAGATCCTTTGCTTTATATAGTTTTTCATCTGCCCGTTTAATCATCTCCGCAATGTCCTCACCGGCACTCAACTCATGAACGCCAGCGCTGATTGTTATGGAAAGATCTGTAACAAACTGATGCTGCTTTATTCCTGCACGTAATTTCTCAGCCAGCTCATAGGCTTCATCAATTTTGACCTCTGGGCACAAGATCAGGAACTCCTCTCCTCCCCAACGACCAACAGTATCGGAAGAACGCAATTGCCGGAGCGTCAATTATATTATTGACCCTTTTTTTGAGCTCCAACAAAGGCTCAACGAAACGGCGGCTAAATGAAATACTTAAAAACCATCCCAGTAAAATAGCAATAACAACAGTAAGTAAAACAGTCAAAACAATCTGCATAACGATAGGCTTGAAAATTTCATTCTTTTCGACAACGGTAATAATAGTCCAGCCGATTGAATCAACCTTACTGTAAAAAGCAAACTTTTCACTACCATTCACACTGTATGTGAAATATCCGGTCTGGGATTCAAGCTGTATTGGAGCGTTGCATAGTTCTGACAGCGTCTTATCCAGATAAGCACTGTTAGGATGAATAATTATTTCATTGTTGCGGTTAACGGCATAGCTGTATGAAGAACTGAATCTTTTATCGGTTTTGTTTAACTGCTGGGCAACATCATCGA
>NBLX01000145.1 GCA_002084705.1 Desulfobacteraceae bacterium 4572_35.1 | reverse complement strand
AGGGAGACTAAATAAAAACCCCGCCTCAAATATGAGGCGGGGTTTTTATAATATGGAACTTATTTAAAAACTGGTCGGGGCGAGAAGATTTGAACTTCCGGCCCCCTGCTCCCGAAGCAGGTGCGCTACCAGGCTGCGCTACGCCCCGACTAAGATTTTCTTTTTGACTAACAACTTTGACTCTCTTTTAACCGCATCTTTACTACCACACCTGGCAAGCAAAGAGCAAGCATTACCAGCGCTTAGTTTCTAATGTCTTCCGATGTTCTTTCTATCCATTGACCCATATGCTGAACATCACGGCCAAAGCCACTCATACACTCACAACCACACAGGGATAATATTGAGGCTAACATAACAAGTGCAATTATTCGCTTCATCATACCTCCAAGGTTTAACTATTTGACCCGTCGACGCTCATCATTCCACAGATCTAGCACTAACAATGCCACCCCAACAGTAATTGCAGAATCGGCAACATTGAAGGCTGGCCAGTGATACTGATACCAGTGCACATCGAGGAA
The DNA here is from genome assembly GCA_002084705.1 of Desulfobacteraceae bacterium 4572_35.1. Classification (GTDB taxonomy): domain Bacteria; phylum Desulfobacterota; class Desulfuromonadia; order Desulfuromonadales; family Desulfuromonadaceae; genus Desulfuromonas. The sequence continues at coordinate 13,839 of NBLX01000145.1, read as the reverse complement.
ATCTATCACCGCCCCCAAACGTAAGCGGTCGATAAGGTTGCCAATAGCACCGGAAAAAACCAATGCCAGGGCAAATCGTTGCAAATGACGTCCATCAACACGTTTGAATATCCATAATATGATAAATAACGCCAGCAGAGCAACACCACTCAACAGAGGTACTCGCAAGGTGTTATCTGCCAATATGCCAAAGGCGGCACCGGTATTGAGCACATAGCTAATATTGAAAAAGTGCTCCACTACGGTATAGCTCTGATGCAACTGCATGGTTGAATCGATATAAATTTTTGTCAACTGGTCAACGGGAACAATTATGGCAAAAACCAGCATCAACAACCGATAACGCTGCACCATCAATTAACCCTCTACGCTTGCTCTCAATACTGCCGCACATCGGGGGCAGAGATCCGGATAGGTGCTATCACTACCAAGCTGGGTTGAATAGTTCCAGCACCGCTCACACTTCTCCCCTGCCGCTGCCGCTACAACAACCTGCAAACCTTCAATCTTCTCGGACTTGTAGCTATCATCAGCACAGCTTTCCACCAATTCAACTTGCGAAACAATAAATAAAGTTGCCAACTGATCGGCATATTTTTCCAGCAGCTCCCGACATTCAACACCATCAAGATTCAATGTTACTTTTGCCTCAAGGGAGTTACCAATAAGCTTGGCATCACGTGCCAGTTCCAAGGCTTTAGACACATCGGAGCGTACAAGCCACAATTGCTGATACACTTCATCGAGGTGTGCATCGAGCAAGCTGGTTTCAAAGTGGGGGAATGCCGCAAGGTGAACACTTGTTTCGCGCTCGCCCGGCATCTTCTGCCAAATTTCATCGGCAGTAAATGACAGCACTGGCGCAATCAAGCGCGTCAAAGCATCGAGAATACGGTACATGGCGCTCTGTGCGCTGCGCCTCTCCACGCCGGTAGTAGCTGAGGTGTAGACCCTATCCTTGAGAATATCCAAATAGATTGAGCTGAGTTCGACACTGCAGAAATTGTGTACCGCCTGATAGAGTTGATGAAACTCATATTCATCGTAGGATTTCTCGATGCGAGCTACCAAAGTCTCCAACCGCGACAACGCCCAGCGATCAATTTCTAGCAGGTCTGCATCGGCAACCATGTCCGTTGCTGGGTCAAAGTCATGGATGTTGCTCAAGATATAACGGGCGGTATTTCTGATGCGACGATAGGCGTCAGACAGCCGCTGCACAATCTCTTCGCTGATGCGGATATCATCCTCTGGAATGGAACCAGCCTCGATGCTGGTCGCTACCTTCTAGATAGAGATCAGCAGGGGAATCGAGGTTATCACGCCGCTCCAGCACTGCCGCATGAGATACGCCGGAATCAAACCACACATCGAGGATATCAGATTCCTTGGTAAACTCCTTATGACCGCAAGCGGGGCAACAGCTACCAGCAGGCAACAACTCGCTGGCATCTTTTTCAAACCACTGATCGCTGCCACCGTTTTCGAACAGATCCGCTACGTGATGCATAACCCTGCCATCGGCCAAAGCCTCACCACATTCGGCACAATAGAATACCGTGATGGGCACACCCCAAGTACGTTGACGGCTGATACACCAGTCTGGACGACGTTCTACCATGCCGTAAATACGATCACGACCCCAGTTGGGAATCCACTGAACTTTATTTATATTCTCCAATGCACGTTGACGCAGCTCATTCTCCTCCATTGACACAAACCATTGCGCTGTGGCTCGGAAGATAACCGGTTTTTTACAGCGCCAGCAATGGGGATAACTGTGGGTGATATTGCTGCATTTAAGCAACGCACCAACCTCGGTCATTTTATCGCACACAGCATCGTTGGCTTCAGCCAGCTTCATTCCACCGAACAATTCAACATCTTTACGATAACGACCATAGTCATCGACAGGATTGTATATATCCAGTCCATATTTCAGGCCAACCACGTAGTCTTCCTGACCATGACCGGGCGCAGTGTGAACACAACCGGTACCAGCCTCCAGAGTAACGTGGTCGCCAAGAATCAGCAGGGAATCACGCTCATAGAACGGGTGGCGACAGCGTTTTTTCTCGAACAAAGGGGCTGAAAAAGTGGCAACAACTTTGCCGCTCAAACCAAGGTCGGTCAACACATCGGCGTATAACCCCTCGGCAAGCACCAGCACTTCGCCGCTGGCCTGACCATCTTCATCGCTAAGCTCAACTGCTACATATTCCAGTTCAGGATTAAGGCACACACCAAGATTCGCAGGAATTGTCCACGGTGTGGTGGTCCAGATCACAAATGAGAGCTGCTTTCCAGCCAGTTCACTCAGTTCAGATGGCAGTTCATCGACATAGGGGAATTTCACATAGATTGATGGTGAGGTGTGGTCAGCATATTCCACCTCGGCTTCAGCCAAAGCGGTTACGCAGGATGAGCACCAGTGTACCGGCTTCTTCCCTTTATATAAACCACCACCTTCAGCAAACCGTGCCAACTCACGCGCGGTTGCCGCTTCATAACTCTCATGCATAGTGAGATAGGGGTTATCCCACTCACCAAAGATACCAAGACGTTGAAATTCATCAGCCTGAATTCCCACCCACTCACTGGCGTATTCACGACACTGTCGGCGAATCTGCGCCTTGGTCATATCACGTTTTTTCTTGCCGAGTTTTTTATCTACCATCAACTCGATAGGCAAACCGTGGCAATCCCATCCCGGCACATAAGGCACATCAAAGCCCTGCATGCGTCGACTCTTCATTACTATATCTTTAAGAATTTTATTCAGAGCATGACCAATGTGAGTATGACCATTTGCATAAGGAGGTCCGTCATGCAGAGTAAAGCGGGGGCGTCCCGCACCCGCCTTGACAATCTGGCCATTAAGGTCATTTTGTTGCCATTGTTTTAACATCTCCGGCTCCCGCTTGGGCAAGTTGCCCCGCATGGGAAAATCGGTTTTAGGCAAATTCAAGGTATCTTTATAATCCATGACGGTCCTCATATATTTCTCGAACAAAAAAACAGCCTCAACGGGCAATTACTGTCAGTCGGAGCCAACCATTAAAAAAACAAATAACTATTCAGCATGATGAGCAGTTAATCCCCATACAAGGGACACATGAACCCTTGCTATGGGGATCGCGTACCTAACTGGAGATACTAAATAGTTACAAAAATAAGCTGATAAAACTAGCAGAACAAGACGGTAAGTCAAACTAAATCTGTTTTACTTACTCTTTTCCCAATCAGCCATAAATTTGGCGATACCAATATCGGTTAACGGATGCTTGGCCAACTGTTTCATCACCGAAAAGGGGATAGTACAGACATCAGCGGCAACCAAAGCCGAATTGAGGATATGCAACGGGTGGCGAATTGAGGCTACAATGATCTTGGTGTCGTAGCCATAGTTGGCAAAAATTGTCCGAATCTGCTCTACCCCATCCAGGCCATCGTGACCCACATCGTCCAAACGACCGACAAAAGGGGAAACGTAGGTAGCCCCAGCTTTGGCAGCCAACAACGCCTGCAATGGAGAAAAAATCAAGGTAACATTGGTCTTGATCCCTTCAGCAGTAAAAATTCTAGTAGCCTTCAACCCCTCTTCGGTCATGGGCACTTTTATCACAATATTGGGATGGATCTGTGCCAACTCACGCCCTTCCGCCACCATACCGGGGGCATCTAGTGCGATAACCTCAGCAGAGATCGGCCCGTCGACTATATTGGTAATCTCGGTGATAACTTCCTTGAAATCACGTCCACTTTTAGCTATCAACGATGGATTTGTAGTTACACCGTCAACTAAACCTAGTTCATTTGCCTGGCGAATCTCTTCCACCTCAGCAGTATCAATAAAAAACTCCACAACAGATCTCCTTTCACAACTGACAGCACAAGTTTAATAAAATTGTATCTTCTTCAGTAATCCCAATATAAACATAAACCAGGTTGGTTTGTAATTTTCACAGCGGAAGGGGGGACAGTCAGGCCTCTTTCCCACCCTGTTTTTTATACTCTTTGAGACATTTCGCGTCGCAGAAATAGCATATTTTCCCATGCAGTTTTTTACGCACGGCCTCATTTTTTGGCACGTAAGTGGAGCAATATTCACACTGCACCATTTGATCTACTTCGTCGTCATTGTTCTGTGTTGGCACATTACTCATAAGTATGCGCAACACAGCGTTTAACACCGTGTAGGCAAGAAAGAAAAACAGAACAGTGAGGATAAACCGGACAATCATAACGATTACATTTCTCGCAAATAGTTAATTTACCATGTCAGCTCAGACAAGTTTACCCGCTGCAGTTGTATATCGTCTGAAGCATATAACAGCTCATTGTAACTGCGTCCCAGCAATGGATGCAATTGTTCTCCGGCTAGAGCACACAACGGCTCCAGGACAAAACGGCGCAGTTGTAAGCGCGGGTGGGGCAACATCAATCTCTCACTGTTACATATCTCTTGACCATACAACAACAGATCAAGATCCAGCGTCCGCGCGCCCCAGTGTTGCAACCGCTGCCGACCCGCCATATTTTCCAGTTCCAGACACAGCTCCAGCAGTTGCATTGCCGACAAATGGGTTTTTACCTCTACCACCGCGTTCAGATAATCAGGCTGTCCTACCGGCCCACCAACGGATTGGGTAACATACAGGGGAGAGCTGGCAACTACGCTAACATCCCGCTCAACCATTCCTCGGCGCGCATTTATAAATGCAGTATGACAATCGCCCAGATTCCCACCAAAAGCGATATATGCCCGAACTTCCGGCAATACAACCTCCAACCAATTTTTCCTTCGCAGCCAGTAGCCGCATCTGTTATGGTGCGCAACGCGCCCCCATTAGAGTTTAGAAGGAAACACCAAATGAGTCTTATTATAACCTTGGCCATCGATAACATTGATCGCAGTAACTACTTCTACCGCGACATCCTACAACTGCCGATTCAACGCCATATTCTACAGGAGAACAACCAGGAAGTTTTGGCTATCACTCAAGGGGACAGCCTGATCCTGTTGCGCGAGGCATCTGAAGTTGAAGCCGAGCATCCAGCAGCTTTACAACATCTGCAACGTCAAAGCCGTGGCGTCGGCGTGTCATTTGATTTTCAGGTCGACAATCTGGAGCAAATACACCACACCATTGAACGTCAACGTTTAACTCTCTTGTATGAGTTAGACGATCAGGAGCACGGCATCCACGAGCTCTGGCTACATGACCCAGACAACTACTTGATTATTTTAACTCAAAGCAATGCCGACACTGCTACTTAACCACCATTGTACTCCTGAGATACCCTCACACAACTCTTTTTCATCCCCAAATTGCACACCTCAACAGCAGCAACTATAATTTTTGTAAAAGCTATTCAGTGCCGGTTCCGGGAGACTTTCTCCTCCTCCCCCTTCGACGCGGCACATGTTTCCGTTTGGGTGTCGAACCAGCGCCAGCCAGCGCCAGTTGCCAATTTTCGAGCAACTCCCGGTCACAATTGGTTGTATCACACCACAAGCGATACAACTCCAAAGCTGTTGCGCTGGAAGCGGTCAGCCTTTTGCAGCACCTGCCCGCCAACTTTATGCCGAAACAGTTCCAGCACCTCTTCTCGAATCCGCGCCGGTGCCGCCTGAGCAATCTGCTCAGCGCAACGATCAATTGCCGGTGGGATTATATCATCGAGGGTAAAACCAAGGCGAGCAGCAAATTCTAACGCACGCAACATCCGCACTGGGTCTTCCGCGAAGCGCTCGTCCGGATCACCAATCACACGTATCACCCCATCACGCAAGTCCTGCAATCCACCGACATAATCTACTATGGAAAAATCTTCGATGTCATAAAATAATGCATTTATGCTAAAATCGCGGCGAAAGGCATCTTCTTGAGGAGTTCCGAACACATTCTCAGCAAAATGAAGACCACCATCAGTCATTGCTGGAATCTCATCAACGGCGGGTTTACGCCGAAAAGTGGCCACCTCAATAAGGCAATTGCGTCCAAACATTATATGGGCAAGACGAAAACGGCGCCCGACCAAACGGCAGTTACGGAACAATTTACGCACTTGCTCCGGGGTAGCGTCGGTTCCAACATCAAAGTCTTTCGGCTGGCGACCAAGGAGTAAATCGCGTACACTACCGCCAACAAGAAAGGCGCGATGGCCATGACGGCGCAGACGATACAACACTTTCAAGCTGTTTTCGTCAATCATGGAACGGGATATTCGATGTTGATCACGAGGCAGAATTAATGGAGCAGTTTCCGCTTCACTTTTACACTGTTCTGCCCTTTTTGCCCCATACAGGCCCTCATACAAGCAGTTTTCATTTATTTGATTGGTAAGAGATACTGACATTTTAAGTAATACGTTTCTACTTCGCACACAAGCATCAGAGCCTAAAGGTATTAAAATTGGATAGGAACTTAACAGATATATACCATTAAAGAAAGAATCAAACTAAAACGGCATCATGACGACATTCAATAACACTAGCCATAAAAGCATTCCTATAAACTTGTTCGTCATCCTCGGAGCGACAGCCTCAGGTAAAACAAGCTTGGCAGTAAACGCTGCGCGCCTGTTGCAGGCCGAAATCATATCTGCTGATTCGCGTCAAGTATACCGTGGCATGGATATCGGTAGCGGCAAGGATTTAGAAGAATATGCTGAAATTTCATACCACATGATCGACATAGCTGATCCGGGTGAGCAATTTGATCTATTCACCTTTCAGCAGCGCTTTGTTCCTATCTTCCACGCCATCAACAACCGAGGCAATTTACCACTCATGTGTGGCGGCAGCGGCATGTATCTTGACTCAGTATTACGTAACGAACAACTAGTAAACGCTCCGCCCGATCCACAGTTGCGCGCTAAACTTGAACCATTAACCACCAGCGAGTTACAATCATATCTCCTGGAATTAGAACCAAGTCAACACAACCGCACCAACCTCGACGAACGGGAACGTACCATCCGCGCCATAGAGATTGCCAAAGCAAGAGCTAACCATCCCCCAACCGAACTTATAACTGGATTAAAGCCTCTGATTTTCGGGCTACGTTGGCCACGCACTGTACTGCGCACCAGAATCACCCAGCGACTGCATGAACGTTTGCAACAGGGGATGATAGAAGAGGTTGAACAATTACACCTACAAGGTGTAAGCTGGCAACAGTTGGAGTTTTACGGGTTGGAATATCGTTTTATTGCCCAGTATTTACAGCAACAATTGAATCGCAACGACATGATACAGAAACTCGGCAGCGCTATTCATCAATTTGCCAAACGCCAAGACACCTGGTTCCGACGCATGGAAAAACATGGCTGCCACATCAACTGGCTTGAGGGTGGCAACGATCCATTGGCACAGATGATGACGATAATAGCTAAATACAGCTCCAAGTAACAGCTGTACGGACAAAATCCAAACACTTAACAGATATCAACAAAACTGCGGAGGTCTCCATTTATGGCAAAAACAGATAACTGTGTACCACCAGTCCAAATTGACCAGCGTCACAGCTTACGAACAGCCATCCTTATTAAAAAAATTTGCCAAACAAACAGTCGCCAAGTTTTCTTCGGTTATGCAACCAATATTAGCGGCGCAGGGCTGTTTATCTCCTGCACAAAACCAGCTGCGCTGGGCACTCACTTCAACCTGGAATTCACTTTACCCGAACCAGCAAATTTAACCATAAGTTGCGAGTGTAAAACGATCTGGAATCGCCGCTATTCGATCAAAAGCAAACTTGAACCCGGCATGGGATTAAGTTTTATCGATTTGGACGAAAAAACAAAAAAAGAACTTGATGAGTGGATCTGCAATCAACAGCAATTCATAGCGCCGCCATCAAGGCTTCCCACAAACAATTAAGAGCAGCGGCAGTAGCTTTTTTAGCTAAATCATCATCCACTTCTGGAATTTTCTCAAAAACCAACATAAAAACATGCTGCAACTCCTGAAGTTGCGCATCAAGAATTTTATCGCTGGTGGACACTATAAATAATTGCTTATCAGTTTCGTCGCTGAAAATAATCTGTTAATCTATGAACGGTTTTGCAAAAACAAATTAGATAGCTAAGCTGCATAGACCGTGACTTATTAAATAAGGGATCAACAACGTGAAAAAAATTAAATCATTATTCATTTTACTCATCATTACCGCTCTTGCTGGCGGCAGCTATTATTATTTTAGCGACACTCAGGGCCCGCAGATCAAACTAACCCCAAGCAGCGGTTCAATTAGCAAGAAAACAAATCTAGGTTTAACACTGAACGATGAGTTAAGCTCTCTGGCCAACATCAGTGTAACTGTAGAACAAAACGGCAAACTATTGCAGGTTCTCGATACAACCTACAACGAAGGCATCCGCTCTGCCAGTGAAAATATAGATTTAAGCACTCTGCTGCTACGTGATGGCAATATCAAAATTACAGCAACCAGCACTGATCGCTCAGTTTATCACTTTGGCAAGGGCAATACTGCCACAGCAACATTTAACTTAATCCTCGACAGCCGACCGCCTACCATCTCGGCATTAAGCAATGCACACAACCTGAACTTCGGCGGTGCTGGCATGATTGTTTATTCAATTTCTGAATCAGTCACTAAGTCCGGAATCCAACTCGGAGATCACTTTTTCCCCGGGCATAAACAACCATCTGGTAATTATCTGTGCCTGTTCGCTTTCCCCTACGACACCGACAGTGAAGCAGTTCCCCGCCTTGTAGCTTATGATGAAGCGGGGAACAAAGGGATTGGCGGCTTTTATTACCATCTCAACAAACGTAAGTTCAAAACTGACAAGATCAAGATCAGCGATGGTTTCCTCAACATCAAGATGCCCCAATTTCAGGATCAATTTCCAACAGCACAAACGCCACTTGAAGTTTTTCTCAGTGTTAATAAACACCTGCGCACACAAAATCGCGCATGGTTAAGCTCTGTTGCCAGTAAAACTGCTAATACCTTTACTTGGAACAAATCATTTTTGCGTCAGCCAAATGCAGCTACTCGCGCAACTTTTGGAGATTTACGTCATTACATATACAACGGAAAAGAAATTGATCAACAAACACACCTGGGCATTGACCTGGCTTCCACCGCATGTGCCAGGGTTCCGGCATCAAACAGTGGTAATGTCGTTTACGCCGATTTTATGGGCATCTATGGACAATGCATCATTATCGATCACGGACTAGGATTGCAAACCCTATATGCCCACCTAAGCAGCATGGATGTTGCTGTCGGTGACAATATTGACCGAGGACAAATAATTGGGCGCACTGGCTCTACCGGTCTTGCTGGCGGGGATCACCTGCATTTTGGCGTCATAATATCTGGCGTGCCAGTAAATCCCATAGAGTGGTGGGATAAAAACTGGGTAAAAAATAATATCACCAGCAAACTACAACTAGGAAATCTGCACCAATAGTGATAACTGGGATTCAAGACTGGACAGCGCTCGACAAAATTGTGATTTTTATTGGTGGGGAATCATTGATGATGGTGTACTGCCCACCATCATCAAACAACCAAGCGGGTTTAATCTGAAATCTGCGGAGTGGGTCAAAATATTGCTGCCAAACGCTTATATGACTGGCTCAAACGCCTGGTTACACAATAAAGCATTCCCTTCATTAGACGGCCACCCAATTCAGGGTATAGCTTGTTTATTTCATCAAAACCGTCCTTATCTAACAACAATACTCTACTTGCCTCCAGCGCCGTTGCGGAGATAGGACGCTTCTCTTCAGATAGAATACTAAAAATACCGATCAAGGAATCTTTACCGAACACCCCAACAACCACCTGCTTGTTACGAAACTCGGTCTCTTTTTTCCCCTCTATTTTTCCTTCGACAATAAATACAACAAACTTACTGCTATCGCCCTCTTTCCACAAATTTTCACCAACTTCCAATGTACGACAATTAAAATACGGGGCAATACGCTCAACATCCTCTTCACTGAGAAAATGAAAAAAGTGAAAATCGCGCTTCATCTGCACACATTGATCCTCTTGCACACCATTCATGCCGAAACCTGTTTCTGCGTCTGACCTTGACTTGCTTTCAAAGTTTTAATCTTTTCAGTCATTTGCTCCAGCAATGACGCCATCCCCTTTTTACGCAAAATATCGTTATAGCTACTCCGATAATTACGAATCAAACTGACATTTTCTATAACGACATCGTACACTACCCATTTTTGCTTTCGAAAAATCAATTTATAGGTAATGGGAATATCAACACCATTATCCCTTACTACAGTATCTACTTCAGCGCGATTCTTACGAATTTTTGCATCAGAATAAACCACTTCCTGCCCCTTATATGTTCGAATGCGACCGATATAGGTCTCCTCTAGCAACTGGGTAAACAGGTCGACAAATTCACTGCGCTCATTTGCATCTGTAGCACGCCATCTGCGCCCCAACACCCCCTGAGACATGATTTGATAGTCAAACCGGTTACGAACCAATTCACTTATTTTTTGTTTTTTAGCCTCTTCATCAGCTGAACCGGAACGTAAAATTGTAAGAACTGCTTCCACAGTCTGTTGCAACTGCTCTTTTGGACCCAAAGGGGTAAGGTTTGTATCTGGCGCGGCATTAGCAATGATCGCCATACCAGTAAAAATCAGCAAAGCCAGCACAATTATTTTTTTCATTGTGTTGCATCTCCTATTAGGTAACTATCATTAATCGTTCACGTTACAACGTCTGTTCTGGACATAAGCATCACGCAAAAAAAGATATGGGTCTAGTTGCTCAGCCACAACACTTTCATAAGTATCTTTATCCAGCGACAATCTATTTATCCCCTTTATCCCTTTACAAACAATGTTGGTCTCATAATTAACCAGCCAAGATAGCGGATCGGCATAGCCATCGGGGACAAGCGCAACACCATCACGCAAAGTTGATGCTCCCAATATGGGCAACACTACATAGAACCCCTCACCTACACCGTAATAGCCTAAGGTCTGACCAAAATCCTCATTTTTCCCCTCAATGGCACAATATTTTTTTGCTACATCGAAAAAACCAGCTATTCCCAAGGTGGAATTAATCAGTAATCGTGAAACCTCGGCAGCTGCCAGTTCAAGTTTTAACTGCAACAACGCGTTGATGGCGTTCAATGGAGTTCGCAAATTCGAAAAAACATTTCTCAACCCATTGCGCAGCGGTGGTGGCACTCTTTCTTCATCTTCACTATCATAAAGATCTTCAAATAGCTCATCGGCATAATAATTTTCATCAATTGAAGCATTAATGCCATTTTCTCCATTTAAAGTGGGCGTCAAACCACCATCCTGCGCTAATGTCACAAGCGGGTTTATCAACAGCAGACACACAACTATATTCAGTATTAATTTCACCATCGCTCTAAACCCAACTGCCTCCCAGCACAAGACCCGCCTTTTACTTTTTTTCAAAAATATACTTACTGATCAATTCCTCAAGATTTATTGACGACTCTGTTTCAGTCAACTCTCCTCCAGGCTCTATAATATCTGGAGATCCTCCAGGAGAGATACTTATATAGCGGTCACCGATCATTCCGGCAGTACGAATAGAGGCGATACTATCATCTTGCAGTTCCACCTCAGGTTCGAGTTCCAGGGAAACAAGGGCATCATAAGTATCTGGATCAAGGGATATTTCAGCCACCTTACCTACTTCCACACCAGCAATATTCACACTGGCTCCTAATTTCAATCCTGCTACGGAACCAAAACGGGCCTGCACTGTATAACAATTATTGCCAAACAACTGTACATCTCCCAATTTAACTGACAAATAAACAAAGCTAGCAAAACCGAGCAACATGAACAAACCGACAACTATTTCAACATTAAAGCGTTTCATACAAACGAGACTCCTCAACTTCACTGCTATAAATTGGGCCCATTGTCTCGAGAACAAAAGATCTGATCAATGGATTATCCGACAACTGAAACTTCTCAGGCGACATACTTTCCTGTAACTTCCCATCCACCATAAGAGCTACCCTGTCGGATAATTTAAAAATCTTAGGTACATCATGGCTAACAATCACCGCCGTATAATTCAAGCGAGCCTGTGTTCCAAAAAAAAGACGATATATTTCATTGCTTTTGCTGACATCTAGACCTGTGGTCGGTTCGTCAAAAAAAACTACCTTAGGATTCAGCACTAACGCCCGCGCCAACCCGACTCTTTTTTTCATACCACCACTTAGTTGAGCCGGAAATTTTCCACCATGATCCTCCAGACCCATCAGAGCAAGCTTTTCCTCAACATTATTTCTAATATCTGTTTCTTTACCATCGGTACGTTCGCGCAGCGGCAACGCCACATTATCGTATACTGACATGGAATCAAACAAAGCAACATTTTGAAACAGCACCCCGAAATTACTCCGAATCGCACTTAACTGCTTCTTGCTGACCTTGGCCATATCTTGACCAAAGACTACAACTCGACCATTATCAGGAGTCAAAAGACCAAGCATATGTTTCAGTATTACACTTTTACCCTGTCCGCTGGCTCCGACAATCACAGTTGTCGTTCCGGCACGCACCTGTAAAGATACTCCATCCAGGACTTTTTGCGTCCCAAAAGATTTCTCAACGCTATCCAGTTCAATAACAATTTCTGATTTTTCTTCAGTCACTAAGCAAACCTCAAAGTTCTATAACAGCACCGCGCTGATCAGATAATCACACACCAAAATTGACACCGATGCCAACACTACTGCACTGGTAGTAACTCGACTTACCCCCTCTGCACCAAAACCGCCATCACGCTCCAGGTGAAGAAAAAATCCCTTGGCAGCACAAATCCACACCAACAACAAACCAAAAACAACTGATTTAATCAAACCCATTTCAATATCATGCCACACTACGCTAGAATACATCCCCTGGAAATACGCTCCAGCACTGACATCAAACAGTTCTACACCAACCAGAAATCCTCCAAATATCCCTACCACATCAAAGATACAGGTCAGCAAGGGCATAGCAATCAAGCCAGCTATAAGCTTAGGAGCAAGCAGAAATTTGTATGGGTCAATGGCCATACATTCCAGAGCATCAATCTGCTCACTGTTACGCATTATTCCAACCTCAGCGCAAATTGCTGACCCAGCCCGACCGACAACCATCAATGCACCTAAAACCGGCCCAAGCTCACGTATCAGACTCAGCGAAACAGCCGCACCCAAAAAACCAACCGAACCAAATTTCGTCAGAGTATAATACCCCTGCAAACTGAGCACCATACCAGTAAATAAGCCGGTAAAAGCAATAACAAACAAAGACTGTGCCCCGATAAAACGAACCTGTTTCACAATAGGCATTAGTTTATAGGGGGGGGCTAACGCACAAATCAGCGTAGTAAACAGAAATATTCCGAACCGACCCACAAGTTCAACAAAACGCAGGGTCTCCCCTCCAATTACCGCAATTATTTTCATCTATATATCCAAAAACAGCACTCCAAGAGTGCTAAACCAAATACCATCAAAGAAGAGAAACAATATACCAAATAAATCCGTTAAAACTTGACAATACAATTATTAGGTTTTTGTCGACATCAATATCCACAATCATCCACCCCAAAAGCACCTTCACCTTATTTTTTTCGTCAACACCTTGGCATAGTACAAAAAAAATCGCCTCCCTATGTCATAACATGTATTAGCAACCATTCAACATTCCCAGCTAATAGCAAAAAAACCGGCAAATAGCGGAATTCAACCACCGGTAAATATATTATCACCTCAAACGCAACCAGCGTGGCAGCGCAATTACAATTAATCGATCGCTGCAATTTC
>NBLX01000144.1 GCA_002084705.1 Desulfobacteraceae bacterium 4572_35.1 | reverse complement strand
TCAGCGAAAGTGTTAACCGACATCAACAGGCAAAACAACAATGCTAGTGATGATATTATCGATCCGACTACAGTGCTTTTCATATGTTATCTCCACGACGAAGTTTGCGAATTTTCAAGAAGTACCCCCCCATCAACAGGCACATCAGAGCATTGCCTGGAATAATGAGTGTTAGACCGGGATCTTGTTTGATCATAACCTGTAAACTGGGCGGATGATTGGCTCGTGCCTTGCTGCTCATCACCAAATGGTAACTTACCCCATTGTGCCACAACGGTTTTAACATCTGTAACGTTTGGGTGATGCTATGACCATTATCGGTAAATTTTAGTTGTGCCTCCGAATGGTGCAGTTTCCCCTTTAGCACCCCAGCACCATGGAAGGTAGTGTGTTGATCCACTACCTCCACATAGGTAGAACCGAGTCGCCATCAAAATTATTTTGTAGCCAATGGGAAAACAGTTGTCCGTTAATTTGCCGATAACGATCATCGCTACCGGTATACAGACCACCGATCACTAAATTGATGGTGAGCAGATTAAGGGTCCAGAAACAAAGTTGAGTACTGGCCAAACGGCTCCATAGCGATTTAATCATGATCCCTCTTGTTGTTTGTAGGTGACAGCGTGTTGTGCCGTCGGCTGTTGCTCCATCAACTGTTGGTGCCTGGTCATTTTATTGGTGCCGGATTTAGGCACTAGCGGCAATCCATAGAACAAAATCAGCACCAAAACAGAACTGACTACGGCAAAATATGCTTTTTTACGCGGATAAAACCCTGTTAAAAACGATGTATGGAGATAACTACAGTAACAGCACCACACCGCTGCCGAGTGAATATGACGCGTACCCCAGTGAAACAGCCCCCCCCAACCCAGATAGGTCCACACGCAGCCACTAAGTTGCGCGATGCTGTAACACACAAAACCCCAGACCGCATAGGTATGGAACTGTTGCCCCGCCATACGCCCCCGCAAAAACTGCAGCGCTAACCAACCACTGACAATAAAGCAGGCATGAGCGAGATTCTCAAAAATGAAAAACAGGTGAGCGCTCCAAGTGGGAGTAAATGGTTTCGGTTGATGGCATTCGGGGGGAAACGCAATGACCAACACCATCACGGCACTCAGTGGTAGCAATACGGAGAGCATGTGTGTCTGGTGCCGATGCCAACATAAAACTATCAGCGCTGCCAGACACCAAGGCAAAAAATGCCCCGCATGGAACACCCCTTCCAGAGTAAAAAAATCGTAGCGCCAGCAACGACCTATTTGACTCAGGGTGTGGACAAACAAGCCTAGCGTCACACCCCAACCGGCCCAGCGTTGTTTACCGCACAGATAACAGATTGTGCTAGCCAGATACAAGGTAGCAGCCATTTGAAATAGCAAGTGATAAATAGGACTTAACAACATAATATCTCGCTAAAATTTTGCGTTCATACCAACCAGAAAACTGCGCCCAGGTTGCAGATAATCGTAATTGGTATAATCTTTATCGGTGAGGTTATCGAGTTGCAAAAACAGCTTGCTATCGACACCAAGTAGCTGAGGTAACTGTTGTTCAAAACGCATATTGAGGAGAAAGTAATCCGGCATCTCAATCCAGGCTCCGGGATCCTTCTTGGAAACCTTGTAATCATAGAATTGACGCTGGGTGTATGAACCTTGAGCGCTGACCAATAGACCGAAAGAGAAGTCATAACGCAGATCGAAATTAGCGCGATGGCGTGGACGCCCCGGCAATTCGCGCCCGGTATCCTTATCCTTAGTGAGCATGTAGGTATAGTTGAAGGAGGTATGGAGCTGGGCGGTAATATCGGCATTGAGGGTGGCTTCCAGCCCTTGAATACGAGCGGAACCGATATTGCGATAATATGAGACATAATCCGATCCTTGAAAGATTGAATCGCGTTGGATCAAATCGTTAACATCATTATAAAAATACGCCAACGAGCCATCAATACCGGGGCTGAATTGATAATCGACACCGATTTCGTAGGCGATTGTTTTTTGCGGGCTAAGATCGGGATTACCACCGACAAGATCACTGAACAACTCTTTGAGGTGGGGAAAGCGAGTTTTCTTACCCACCGAAGCGTGTATGGTGGTGGCATCGCTGGCGGTGATCACCACCCCTATCTGCGGATTGAATGAGGTATCGGCATCGGGCACAGGTTGATCCACCCCATCATCTTCTGCTTTACGTGGATCGTAATAATCCCAACTGGTACCGATCACCAGCGACAACCAGTCATTGATCGTGATCTCATCTTCCACAGCCAAACTATAGATATCGCTTTCGTACTCCCCGGTGTCCTGCCAGCTTGCACCCGGTGTAACAGCCTCCGAATGTTGGCTGTTGTCGCGCGTGAAACTAGCACCCATTTTTAAAAAGTTGTTACTGCCCACATTCCAGAACGCCTGCACTTCGCCACCGGTGCTGTAATTGTTCCGACCAGATTTATAGAACCAACCCTTGTTGGTGGTATCGGTATCTTTCAGGGTGTTGTCCTGATCGATATAGAAAACATTTGTCCTGATGCGCAGTTGGTCGCTGAAGCGGTGCTCACCAACCAGACTCAGCTGCCATTGCTGCCAGTCACTAAAAAACCAGTCGTTGTTGGGGATTCCTTTTTCGTTATTAACGTAGTTCATGGTCAAGTATAGCTGAGAGTTATCGTCAGGGGTGTAGCCCAACTTGGCACTGATACTTTGTTTGATGTAGTCACTGCCGTTGCGCTTGCCGCCATCTTCATTGAGGGTGGTACCAATACCGTATTTACCGTGGGTATCAAAGTCGCTGGAAAGGCGAAAGCCATCGCTTTCACGAAAGGTGTAATTAACCCAGTAGTTAATTTCATCGCTGCTGCCACCATGTGAAACCGAATAGTTTTGCGTGCCATAATCACCAAAAGAGGTGCTGATTTCGGTTTGTGGTTTGGAGGTGCCCTGTTTGGTGACGATGTTGATGACACCACCCATGGTATTGGCACCGTACAGCACCGATGAAGCACCTTTGGTAATGGTGATTTTAGCAATGGAATCTACGGGGATCAGGGACAAATCGAGCACGTGATCGTACTGTCCATATATCGCCACGCCATCGACCAGAATCTTGACGTCGCTTTGCTCGAAACCACGAATTGAAACGGTTTCTTCTGATCTATTATTATCGGCAGTTTGTATATAAATACCGGGGAGTAATTTCAAAGCTTCAGCAACATTTTCGGCACCGCGTAATTCCAAATCACTGGCGCTGATCTCGGTAACTGTGGTGGCTAAATTGACCGTCTGTCGTTCACCGGTGACGATCACTTCGCCAAGGGTAAAGACCGCTTCATCGTTGTTGTTGGCAGCCATACTGATCGTAGCGGTCAACAATAAAAATGCTAAAATCTGGATTCCTGACTTCATTTTGAACATGAGAAACCTCATTGAAAATAAACTGGGTTACACAAAAGCTGTGGGACAAATTCCCGCAACCTAAATGATACATTTTATCCGATATGGTTCTAAGCAAGGAAGAGTCAAAATGCAGCAAAACAAGCAAAATTCAAAGCCGAACATCCATTCAAAATTATTTTTCGCAGCACAGGAGCCAACCTTGGAAGCCACTTTCCCAAAAAACCGGAAAGCCCGACAGGCTCCTAGTGCAGCTAGCTTAAATTACACCCTCAAAAATTGGGACACCCAAGCTCCAGAAAACAAAAAGCCCTCACAGCTAAAACGCCGTAAGGGCTTGAATTTGTTGGCTCCCCGAGCAAGACTCGAACTTGCGACAGGGTGATTAACAGTCACCTGCTCTACCAACTGAGCTATCGGGGATCAGTGGTTGCAACGGTGGGGAATATACTGGTTCGCCGGTTTGTTGTCAACAGCTATTTTCGCTTATCTGGCACCTTTTTTCAGCTCCAGTAATACCAGTTTTGCAATGGCCTTCAGGGTTTCGAAAACCCCTACGCCACTCATGGCGCAAGCCTTGAATTCCGGCACCTTGGTAGGATTAAGAAACCGCTGCAGTTCCTCAATGGGGCTGAGATTGGGCAGATCCTGCTTGTTGTACTGAATGACAAATGGCATCTTGTAGAGATCGTAACCCTGCTCCTCCAGATTCTCTTTGAGATTCTCCAGGCTTTCAATATTGGCATCCATCCGCTCTTCCTGCGAGTCGGCGACAAATACGATTCCATCAACCCCCTTGAGTATCAATTTACGTGAGGCATCGTAAAACACCTGCCCCGGCACTGTGTACAGATGAAAACGGGTTTTGAAGCCACGCACCTCACCCAGCGCCAACGGCAGAAAATCAAAAAACAGCGTCCGCTCCGACTCGGTCGCCAGGGAGATCATCTTGCCTTTGGATTCGTTGGCAGTCTTTTGATACACGTACTGCAGATTGGTGGTCTTGCCGCACAGGCCTGGCCCATAGTAAACAATCTTGCAATTAATCTCTCTCGATGCGTAATTGATAAAAGACATGGCGGGAATCCTTAGCTAAACAGGTTATCGATATCATCATCAGTTATTTCGGCGAAAGGATTTGCCATCCCTTGTGTACTACCCTGGGCTTTTTCCTTGGCGCTGATCTCGTCAAAAATGACGGTCAAAGCATTGCTGGCCTTTTTAACCCGTAACCGTACCAACCCCAGAGAACTGCGCTGATCAAAAATGACAACCAGTATAACCCGGCTGCTCACTATGGAAATATGTATATTATCTTTTTCTCCCTCATGAAACTGGATGGCAAACTCTTTTTCGCCAATCAGCTTTGCCAATCCACCAGTTGCAGCGATATTGCCGGCTGTGAGCGATGCCAGACTGGTGGCATCTATCTCGGCTACATTGCCTGTGGACGCAATCATCTGGCCATTTTTATCCACCAGGTAAATGGACTTCGCGTTCGAAGCATCAAGGAGGTTATCGATTACTTCTTTAACCTTGCCAACTTCCTCTTCGTACAAGACAAAGGTCGTCTGTGTATTGAGCATCTAAAATCTCCCGCGAAACTGTTGGACTGGCATTAATAACCAAGCACTGTATCTTATAGCACTTGGGTTCCATTTCATGCAAGAAATTCAACTTCTACCGTGCTCTTTGGCACCACCATAACCGGCACCGTGTACGAACAAAGGCTCCCACACCTTGCCGGAGTGCGGGAGCCTTCGCTTCAAGCATAACATGCGTTACAATTACAACAACCTATTGACCGCAGTCAGGATCCATAGCGGCCAGTTTCTTATACAGATCGTAACGTGCCGCAGTTTCCTTGGTTACCTGCTCCATAAGCTTGCCGGCGATCTCCGGCTGCAGCTTTTTGAGTACACGGAAACGGTTTTCGCCGTAGGCGTACTCTTCGTAAGGAATGCTGGGATCCTTGCTGTCGAGTTGCAGGGGATTCTTGCCCTGCTCGGCCAGACGGGGATCGTAGCGATACAGCGGCCAGTGACCGGAAGCCACCGCTTTTTTACACTCGTCTACGGCGGTGGTCATATTGATGCCGTGGGCGATGCAGTGGCTGTAGGCGATGATGATGGACGGGCCATCGTAGGATTCAGCCTCGAGGAACGCCTTGACGCACTGAGCCGGATTGGCCAGAGACACCTTGGCCACATAAATGGTGCCGTAGGTCATGCTGAGCATACCCAGGTCTTTCTTGCCCATCCGCTTGCCGCCGGCGGCAAACTGCGCCACAGCGCCCAGCGGTGTCGCTTTGGAGGCCTGACCGCCGGTGTTGGAATATACTTCGGTATCAAGTACTAGGGCGTTGATATTCTCGCCGGAGGCGAGTACATGGTCAAGCCCGCCGTAGCCGATATCATAGGCCCAGCCATCTCCACCGACAATCCATACCGCCTTCTTCACCAGATAGTCGGCCACGCTCAGCAGTTGCTTGGAGTTATCATCCGGGCACTGCGCCAGACCTTCCTTGAGTTTTGCTACCCGCTTGCGCTGAGCTTCGATACCATCCTGAGTGCTCTGATCAGCGTCCTGAATCTCCTTGATCAGGTCGGCGTACTCGGAGCCGGCCTTGCACAGATGCTCAGCAGCATTGGCCAGCAGTTCGTAGGCATACTCGGTAAACTTGTCTACCGCCAGACGCATACCGAAACCAAACTCGGCGTTGTCCTCAAACAGGGAGTTGCTCCACGCCGGGCCGAGGCCGTCTTTACGCGTTGTCCACGGCGTGGTGGGCAGGTTGCCGCCGTAGATGGAGGAGCAACCAGTGGCGTTGGCGATAAGGGCACGATCGCCGAACAGCTGCGACAGCAGTTTTACAAACGGAGTCTCGCCACAACCGGCACAAGCGCCAGAGAATTCAAACATGGGCGGCAGCAACTGGCTGCCTTTGAGGCTAGAGCGTTTGAACAGGCTTTCGTCGGTATCGGGCAGGGTGAGGTAGAAATTCCAGTTCTCCACCTCGGTGGCACGCAGCGGCGCCTGGAACTGCATGTTGATGGCGCGCTTGTTCTCGTCTTCCTTACTCTTGGCCGGGCAGTTATGCACACAGGCACCGCAGCCGGTACAATCTTCTGGCGCTACCTGCAGAGTGAACTTCTTGCCAGCCATGTCCTTGCCCTTGGCATCGATGGACTTGAACGTCGCCGGAGCACCGTCGAGGCAGGCGGGATCGTAAACGGTCATGCGAATCGCCGCATGCGGGCAGACAAAAGAGCAGATACCACATTGGGCGCACAGCTCCGGTTCCCACACTGGAATATTAACCGCGATATTGCGCTTCTCGTACTTGGCAGTGCCGGTGGGAAAGGTACCGTCAGCCGGCATGGCCGAAATGGGCAGTTTGTCGCCTTTGCCCTCAATGAGGGGGCCGGTGGTGTTTTTGATGAAATCGGGCGCGTCGCCCTTGATGGCGGGCTGAATGCGCAGAGTGCTGTTAACCGGGCCGGGAGTTACCTCGTATATTTCATCCAGCGCGCGGTCTACAGCTTGCTTATTCATGTTGACCACTTTTTCGCCCGCCTTGCCGTAGGACTTGACAATGGCGTTCTTGATTTCAGCGATGGCGGTATCCAACGGAATGATGTTGGAGATTTTGAAGAACGCCGTCTGCATGATTACGTTGATACGGGGACCGAGACCGATCTCCTCACCCAGATGGACACCGTCGATGACGTAGAATTTGAGCTCGTTGTCAACAATATGTTGCTGCACCTCTTTGGGAATTTTCTCCCATACTTCATCCTTGCCGTAGGGGCTGTTGAGGAGGAAGGTGCCGCCTTTCTTTATATTGGCCAGCACATCGTACTTCTCCAGGAACGAAAAGTTATGGCAAGCAATAAAATCGGCACTGCTGATAAGGTACGGTGACTTGATGGGATTCTTACCGAAACGCAGATGGCTGGTTGTCATGCTGCCAGCTTTCTTGGAATCGTAGACAAAGTATGCCTGCACCTTGTTGTCGGTGGTTTCACCGATAATCTTGATGGAGTTCTTGTTGGCGCCGACGGTACCGTCGGAACCGAGACCGTAGAACATGGCGGCGTAGCAGTCGGACGGCACGGTAAAGCTGGGATCAAACGGCAGACTGTTGCCGAGGATATCATCCTCAATACCGACAACAAAGTGGTTCTTGGGCTTGTCCTGCTGCATGTTGTCGAATACCGCCTGCGCCATGGCCGGGCTGAACTCGAAGGAACCGAGACCAAAACGGCCACCAACCACACGCGGGTAAGACTTGATATTGCCAAAACCCTCTTCCATCGCTTCGCCAATAGCGGTACGCACCGCCTGATACAGGGGCTCGCCAATGGAGCCAGGCTCTTTGGTGCGGTCGAGAACCGTGACATTTTTAACCGTGGCCGGCATGGCCTCGGCAAACATCTTGGTGGGAAACGGCATAAACAGACGCACTTTAAGCAGGCCGACTTTCTTGCCCTGAGACACCTGGTATTCCACCAACTCCTCTACGGTGTCGGCACCGGAACCCATAACCACAACAACATCCTCAGCATCGGGTGCACCGACATAATCTACCAGATGATACTGACGCCCCACCAGCTTGGCCAGTTTATCCATCTCGGCCTGGAGCACGTCCAGCACCGGCTCATAGAACCTGGTTACCGTCTCGCGACCATGGAAGTACACATCGGGGTTCTGGGCGGTACCGCGCAGCACCGGAC
>NBLX01000143.1 GCA_002084705.1 Desulfobacteraceae bacterium 4572_35.1 | reverse complement strand
CGATGATTGTGTTCTCATTAAAGCTATTGTTGCCTTGGGGCATGCCCTGGACTTGAAAATTGTGGCGGAAGGGATCGAAACCGAATTTCAGCGTCAGTATCTGGCAGAGCTGCAATGTGAAGAAGCGCAAGGTTATTTTTTCAGCAAACCAGTAGCGGCACAGGAGTTTGTGAAATTTATATCCTGATTAGCGACCTGCATGGTTTCTACAGTAAAACAGATATTTTTTTAAAACATGATAAACTTGGCACCTGTGTTGTTAGCGGTTGATTGACCACTACCCCTTTTTGCACGAAATTTTTGTTTAGATATCTTATCTGTTTTTGCGAGACCATCATGTTTGAAAAAATAAGTTTGCGCACGAAAATGGTTGTTGTATTTGGGGTGCTTGGTGCTGCGATTGTTGCCACAATGACCCTTATTCGCCTGTACGGGATGCCATTTTTTGCTGCTGACGATGGTGCAATAAATCGCATAACTAACCATGTGTACAGTAAGGTGATGCTGGCAGCAGAGAGCCAGAAAGGTTTTTTGCAGCAGCACCTGTTAGAAAGTACCCAGGAGCTGCAACGTTTTGTTAATAATAAAAGTGTTTACTCAGCTTGTCGTCAGTGCGGTGATGGCGGTGGTAAAATTTTGGCACAGAAAGTAGATTATTTTGTTCGCACCAGTTTAGGTTATGATGCGGCCGTGTTGGTAAACGGAAGTGATAATAAAATAATTGCCGCGTCCTCTCTGGCGTTGAATCCAGCCGAAATTAATCAGAAAATTATTGCACAGGTACTGACCTCCCCATACGTGCCCACCGTCTATATTTTACCTATGCCACAGCATAAAGTCGCTAGGTCAAACAGGGGCGGTATTGTTGCTTGATGCTGATGGGGAACTGCTTTATCAGCATAAGGCGAAGGATGGTGGTGATCAAGTTCGCACCGTCTGTCCCAAGGTTGTCGCTGCCGCAAAATCTGGTCAGGAAGGATTGTTCAGTGACCTTACCGATTGTCGTGGGGAACGGGTTATCGTTGTTGTTCGAGCTGTCGACGTGGTTGGAGCGGTTAATTGGAACCTTGTGGTCAAACAGGATTGGGCGGTCACACAGAATTTACTCGATAGCCGTGCGAACGGGATGGTTTTAGCCGGAGTGATAGCAACTGCGGTGGTGCTGGTTGTGGTGCTTTTTATCTCCCGCCGTTTGACCCAACCTTTGAGGTTATTAGCCAGGGCCGCAGAGAGGGTACAGCGTGACGAGCTAGTCCCCGTGACTATGCAGCCTGGCAGTTATGAAGAGGAAAGGTTAGCCACCGCATTTAATAAAATGATAGCACGTATTGCCGCTTGGCAGGGTGAACTGGAATCCGAGGTGAGCAAAAAGACAGCTCAGTTGGATAAGACCTATGCTGACTTGTTACAGGTTGAACGTCGTCAACGTGCTATTGCGAGCATAATGACCAATTATTTGCACAGCGGTGACGTTCAAGATGCGTCAAAATTATTAATTCAGCGTATTTTGCGATCTACTGATGCTGTGGCTGGAACGATTGTAAAATGTGAAAAATCAAACACCGATTCATGTGCCGTTACCTTGTTGACAGATATTGTTACCGCAGCGGGTAGCACAACTGGGGATAATAACCAGGGGATTAACGCCCTGAAGGTGTTTATAGAATGGTGGCTGGAGCAAGATGTTGTATCTGGCAAGAAGCAGCAGTTTGTGGTTATCGATGAACAGCAGTTGCGCAACTATACAGATAAAATTGATGTCGGTGTTGTTGGTGGTGGGGCTGGTAATGGTGTAGGTGTCGGAGTGGTTCAATCGATGCTGATAAAACCGATAGTACAGGGGAAAACACTTTATGGAGCTGTTGTGTTGTTAAACAGCCCCGATAATTTTGCCAGCATAAATAATGAAGGTATTGATGCTTTCGCCGCTGTGGCGGCCATGATTTTTCATGCCGAAAATCGGGAGGTTGCGCGGGTCGCCGCTGAAGAGGCCGAGCGGCTGCAAGGGGAGTTTCTGGCAAACATGTCCCATGAAATACGTACCCCCATGAATGTTGTTATCGGTATGAGTAATTTGCTGCTTGCCACCGAAATAAACAATTTGCAACAAAATTATCTGCAAAAAATAAATAGTTCATCGCAGCAGTTGCTGGCTCTTATCAACGATATTCTTGATGTTGCCAAGCTAAAGTCCGGTTATCAACTTAAAATCAATATTGATCTTTTTGAGCCAGAGCAATTGCTTAGAGATGTAGTTAACCTGTTAGCTTATAACTTTGATGATCGACAAGTGGAGTTGCATGTAGATATCAGCCGCGATATCCCCTTGCTACTAAACGGAGATGCACAACGATTAAGACAAATTCTTAACAATTTACTCGCTAATGCCATGAAATTTACCGAACGTGGTGATATTGTGCTGGCGGCAAAGCTGGTAAATAGAGCTCAGACAGAAGTTGCGGTGGAGTTCAGGGTCAGCGACAGTGGCATAGGTATAGCTCCACAGCAACTACAGAACATGTTTCAGCCTTTTAATCAGGTTGACAGTTCACTTACTCGAAAACACGGTGGTACTGGGCTGGGTTTGACCATCAGCAGCCAGCTGTGCCGTTTGATGGGTGGAGAGTTACACGCACACAGTGTTGTTGATCAAGGTAGTGTTTTTTCATTCACCCTTAATTTTACTGTACCAACAGAGCAAAATATTCAAAGGTTACCCCTGTTACCCGCCAGTACTTTACATGGGACAGTGGTGCTGGTGGCTGATGATAATGCTATTAGTCGTCAATTGCTGTTGTCGATGTTGACCAATATGCAATTTAATGTGCTGATTGCTGCTGGTGGTGAGCAGGCTGTGGAAATTTTGCGCCAGGCCGAGGAACAAGGTGAGCCAATTGATCTTATGTTATTAGATCGCTCCATGCCTCAGATTTCCGGGTTGGATATTGTTCGCCAAATAAACAAACAACAATTGTCCCATGCACCATGTGTCATGATGGCAACTCCTAAAGATAAAGAGGAATTATTGCCCATAATGGCTGAATTGGAAATAGCGGCGGTTATTGATAAACCGGTTCAGGCTTCAACCCTGTTCGATACTATCCAGAATGTTTTTGGCTATGGCACAACGGCTTCCGAGCCAGCTGCTATTGTTGAGGTTAGCTGGCAGGATGTAACTGTGTTGTTGGTGGAAGATCATGCGTTGAACCGTCAGGTTGCCCGCGCTTTGTTGGAAAAAGTGGGAATAAGTGTAGTTGATGCGGTAAATGGTGCAGTTGCTGTAGAGATGATAAAATCTGGTCGCTATGATTTGGTGTTGATGGACATTCAGATGCCGGTGATGGATGGTTTAACCGCAACCAGAGCTATCCGTAAGCTGAAAAATGGTGTTGGGCAAGAACTGCCTATTATCGCCATGACGGCTAATGCCTTTGATAAAGATCGGCAAGCCAGTTTGCACGCCGGGATGAACGATCATATAAATAAGCCGATAGATCCTGATGCTCTTTATGCGGCGTTACGCCGCTGGTTGCCGCCGCAAAAACAACGGGCATCAGTTGTAGTTGCCGATAAAGTTGATGATATTGTTTTACCTGCCGTGTTACCCGGAATAGATATCTCCACCGGCTTGCTTTACACTGGTGGTAATAAGCAGCTTTATTATTCACTGTTAACCGGTTTTGCCAATAGGGTTGTTAATATTGAGAAGCAATTGCGCCATCACCTTGTTGCTGGAGAAGATGATCAGGCCACCTTGCTGGTACATACACTGAAAGGGTTGTCTGCTACAATCGGAGCAAAAAAATTGCATCAGACTGCGCTTCAGTTGGAAACGCAGTTGCGCGAAGGCGATGCTGCTCTGGCTTTGGAAGAGATGTTGTCGGAGCTTGAAAAAGTATGTTCAACTTGCGCAGGTTTGTCGATACAGCCAACAGAGTCTGCAGTGGCTGCTGGTAAATTGCCAAGGGGAACAATTGTTCAGCTGGTTGATATATTAACTCAACTTGCGCCAGCGTTAACCGGTGCCGACGCCCTGTTAACCAGAAAACTGGCACAGCAGTTACGTCAACAGAGTTGGCCGATAGATTTTACTGCCGAAATAGCTCAACTGATCACCATGATAGGTAAGTACCATTTTAGCGAAGCAGAACAGTTACTGGAAAGTATACAACGGCGCCTGAAGGAAGGAGAGTACCATGACGAAAATATTGGATGAACCAAAAAATCAGGTGCTTATAGTAGATGACAGTGATTTCAATGTAGATGCTTTGATAGATGCCCTTGGTGACGATTATGACCTGCGCGTGGCCGTTAATGGTGAGACAGCATTAAAAATCATTGGGAAAGTGGTAACTCCCGATCTGATTTTATTAGATATTATGATGCCCGGCATGAGTGGTTATGAGGTGTGCGAAGCATTGAAAGCCAACGATGCAACACGGGGGATACCGATCATTTTTTTAACAGCTCTCACCGATGTTGGCGATCAGGAAAAGGGATTTAATCTCGGTGCCGAAGATTATATTATGAAGCCGTTCACGCCTCAAATTGTAAAGGCGCGAGTTGATATTCATCTAAAGCTGAAAAAATATCGTGATCATTTAACAGAGATGGTGGCTAAAAAAACTGAGCAACTAGCTCATGCTCAAGAGGCTATTATTACCAGCATGGCGATAATGGCTGAGTTTCGCGACCCGGAAACGGGAGCGCATATCCAACGAACCAAGGCTTATGTCAGGGCGTTAGCACAGGCGGTCAATGTTAAGCTTGGTAAGTTTGTCCCGCAATTAGATGTAGAAATTTTGACCAATGCTGCACCACTTCATGATATTGGCAAGGTAGCAATTCCAGATGATATATTGTTTAAGTCGGGGCGTCTTACGCGGGAGGAGTTTGCTACAATGCAGCAGCACTCCTCTGATGGCGCAGAAGTTATCAGGCGTGCTGAAAGTGTTACTGGAACTAATTTGTTGCTGCAAACGGCGCGTGAAGTGGCTGAATCACACCATGAAAAATGGGATGGAAGTGGATACCCCAATGGCTTGAGTGGTGAAAGTATTCCCATTGCTGCACGAATAATGGCTATAGCCGATGTTTATGATGCATTGATCAGTAAGCGTCCATATAAAGCGGCGATGAGCCACGAAGAGGCGACACATATAATTTTATATGGTGACGAAATAACTAAACCGCAACATTTTGATCCCTTGGTTCTGGATTGTTTCAAGTGCATAAATGAACAATTTCACAGTATTGCCAAAACTTTTCCAGATTAGCGACCCACGCCCTGCGGGCGAATTTTCTTAGAGAAACTGGCGAGTTTGCCCACCAGTCATTCTCGAAACAGATTAGCACTGATCTTCCGCAATCAGCAAAAGTTCGTCACTTTAGCGCAGAGGGTTGATTGTATGCAAATGAAAAATGAGGATTTTAAGCGCTTAAGCAATTTTACCTATGATCAGTTGGGAATAAAGATTTCCGAGTCAAAACGAACTATGTTGACAGGAAGATTGAGCCGCCGTCTGCGGATGCTTAACATCGATACGATAGAAGATTATTGTGATTTTCTTTTCAGCCCCGAAGGGGAAAAGTTGGAATATGTCCATTTCTTTAATGCGATAACAACCAATAAAACCGATTTTTTTCGCGAGGAGAGTCACTTTGAACTGTTAACGGATAAATTATTACCTCAGTGGCAAGATAATTTGCGCCAGAATAGAAAGTTTAGAATATGGAGTGCTGGCTGTTCTTCGGGCGAGGAACCATACACTATGGCGATAGTGCTGGCTGAATATGCTCAGCGGCGGATAAAGCAGTCTTTTGATTACGATATTATCGCTACTGATATATCAACAAAAGTTCTCGATCAGGCTAAAAAAGCGGTATATCATGCCGACCGTGTTAAGCCGGTTCCGGTCAGCATCAGGTCTAAATACCTGTTACGTAATAAAGATAAAAACAATCCTTTGGTGCGAATTGTTCCCGAGTTACGCAAAAAGGTGCGTTTTGGTCGCTTGAATTTTATGGATCATTCTTTTGCTTTGCCCCACAAGATGGATGTGATTTTTTGCCGCAATGTTGTTATCTATTTTGATAAAGAAACCCAGGAACAACTGATGGGTAAATTCTGTCAGAATCTTCTTCCTGGTGGTTACTTGTTTTTAGGACATTCAGAATCTATCCAAGGGTTTGATGTGCCGTTGCAACAAATTGGACCAACGGTTTACCGGTATCAGCCATAAGGGCAGCCATAA
>NBLX01000024.1 GCA_002084705.1 Desulfobacteraceae bacterium 4572_35.1 | reverse complement strand
GTTGCCGTGTTAGTGGCGGTAGCTTTGGCGGCACCCAGTTGGGCTGCTATCGAATTTTTTGGTACCGCTAAGGTGAAACCAACCTATTATACAAATTTTGATTTCGATGATGGTAAAGAAGATGGTGCGATTGTTAATGAAGGGGGGCTGACTAAGGGCGGTCATCTTCGTTCTGAATTGCGCTTGGGTTGGAAAGCAAAAGGCGATAAGTGGTCAGTAAAAATGATTGCAGAAGCTGATATTATTATGAACAAGGATAATGTAGATCGGTCGTATTATGTTGGTTCTGATAAAGGAAATAATCCCAATACCGGTGGTGAATTTGGTATAGAACGGCTTGAATTGCTGTATAAGTTTGCTCCTGCTATCGAGTTAGAGACTGGTTGGGATATTCGTGCTCTGGATATCAAGAGTGGTGGCTTGCTTTATGGTGACGATCACCCATTTATTGGTTTTCGCGGACAACTTGGTGGTAATACTAAGTATGAGTTGCTTTATCTGCCCATCCAAAATATGACTGATATAAAAAACGATCCTCTCGGCAGTGATGCCATGAATGATTGGAATGTTGTAAGTTTGAAAATTAATCAACAAGTGGGCGGTTTCAACATCAGTCCATTTGTTGCCTATAGTGAAAGCGATCATCCAACGTATGCAACTACCACTACTGCTGCTGCAGGAACTGGTATTGTCTCCAGCGCCACCGCTAAATCAAACGATTATAGCTCTCAGGTAATGTATTACGGTCTGGAGGTTACCGGTAAAGCGGGTATATTTAAGCCAGCTTTTGAAATTGTTTTCGCCGATGGTGACATGAATGGAGGTGCGCAGGATGGTAAGGATATCTCTTCGTGGGCGGCTTTTGCTGGTGCTGAGTTAGAAGTATCCAAGGCGTTTGTTCCATATGCAGCCTTACGCTATACTCAGGGTGATGATGATAGCACCGATAATGATGTGGAGGGCTGGGTTGGCATTACAGATATTACCCGTTTTACCCCTATTATTGGTATGGATGGTGGTATTATGAGTGAAGATTTGGGTCAAAGCTATGGTGCCACATTATATTCCTATTCACCTGAGAGGGTCCAATATGGTTGACAAGCTCAGCTACAAGACTCAGATGTTCTTTATCTGGTACGATGAGACAGATAATCTTGTGAACCGAAAAGATGCAACAAAGGATGTTGATGATTACGCCGGTACTACCTTTGATCTGCAATTGAAGTACGCTCTCGACAAGAACTTCAGTGTTGATTACATCTTTGGTGTGTTCATGCCTGGCGATGGCATCGACGATCAGTATGGTGATGACGTTGCTATGACCAACTGCTTGACTCTGGCGTGGAAATACTAAGTTAGAGGCAGTAAATATGGCAAGATTACGGCTCCCCGTCAAGATCGGTTCTTGTCGGGGAGTCTGTGTTTGTGCTATTCGAATTGGATCGACAGTAATTTTTACTTAGGAGAATTCAATGAGACAAAGTGTAAAGGGGTTGGTGCTCGTCGCTGCGTTATGTATTGCCAGCGTGGTCAGCGCAGCCAGTTGGCCGCAGCTGCAAAGCAGGCTTGAACAGTGGCAGGGGGAAAAAGAGGTGGTGTTGCCTGTCGGAGTTGATCCCTTTGAGGATGAGGTTCTTGCTCCGGTGTTGGATCTGTTACTGGAACAGGGGTATGTTATTTTGCCCGGTGATGGTAGTAGCTCCAAGGGGTTAACCATCGAACTGCGTGATACCAGTCACGGCCAACGCCTGTTGCTCAAGCGTGCTGCTGATGGTGCCTTGCTGGCTATGGAAAAACTTGTGGCACCACCGGTAGCCGCGCCGGTGGTGCTGAGCACATCGGCACATGTTCAGCCCCAAGCGCTTAAATCTGTTGCAGCACCAGCGCCGCAAGCGGTGCGGGTTATAACAACGACTACACGACCAACTCAATTATCAGTTCAGCAACCACCACAACCTGCTCCGGCTGGAGAGGTGTTGTTTGAGCTCGAGGGGGCACCGTTGCAAATTGTTTCATGGCCGCTGGGTGCAGGTAAGCAGGAACTGTATTTGCTCTACGATTCTTATATACAGCGAGTCAGTTATGATGGTCGGAGTTTGCAGTTGTTGGATAAATTCAGCGCACCGATAAAATCAACACGGGCGCTGCATCTTGATCTTGGTGATATGAATAACGACGGCATCCCCGAGTTGGCGGTAGTTTGGGCCGAAGATGTGCGCGGTGTTGCCGATGCCACTAACACCGTATTGCACAGTTGGTTGTTGAGCTCAGGGCAACAGGGGCTGCGTGTTGTGAGCGCCGACCTTGGTGGTTATCTGTCTTTGGCAGAGAATGGATGCTATTTACAAAAACGCTCGCCGTATAAGCCTTTTGCGCCAGCTATTTATCGGGTAACAATGGATGGCAACAAAGTTGCGATCAGTGATCAGCCCGTTGAATATCAGGAACGTCTGTTGTTTAATCAATTGCAATGGCCCGACAGTGAACGGGCACTGGTTTGGAATGATGAACAACGGCTGATGCTGGTAGCGCGTAGCAAGGATACCCGCATCCCCGGATCGACTCTGCTGACCGACTTTGGTTTATACCGGGGAGCGACGGTTTCAGTTCCGCTGCGCGAGCCAGAATATCGCAGTGGATTCTCTGCAAATGATCGTGTTATGGCGCATGATTTTGTTTTGAACCGGCGAATGGTGCGTGCTGGTGATGGTGTGTATACCATAGTGCGTGGACGTAGCGAGGGTTTGCCTCTGGTTGGTAGACCCAATGGTTCCGATGCTCTGGTGAAGATTTGTAATCAGGGTGATACCTTGAGTGTCGTGTACCCTTTTGCTCGAGTTGATGCTTATATTGTCGATTTTTCATTGGAGGACGGTGTCGGCAGTGAGGCGGCAGTTCTCCTTAATGAAAAAGCAGATGGCAGCGGTCGCGCTTATCTGCGTTTACAGAAAGCACTGTAACGCAATTTTTATTTGCTCAGAACAACAACTGCGGGGCGTGTGTTTATCACTCCGCAGTTGTTTTCGAATTTATCGATTCCACAAAAAAAGACTATATAAGTTTATTGATCTGTACTATTTATGAAGATTGTTGTTGATTTGTAATGCGTTTG
Organism: Desulfobacteraceae bacterium 4572_35.1; assembly: GCA_002084705.1. GTDB lineage: Bacteria > Desulfobacterota > Desulfuromonadia > Desulfuromonadales > Desulfuromonadaceae > Desulfuromonas. Next base: position 22,024 of record NBLX01000024.1, on the reverse strand, counting down.
CTGTGGAGATTGATGTATGTGGTGGCGAAAACAGAAAAATGATAGCATTTTGCGTTTTACAACATTACGCCAAAGGCTTTTTCGCCGTTTTGGTCTGCTGCTTGTTGTTGCTATTGTTTGCATCGCTTTAAGCTATACCTACTTTGGCATTAAACCTGCTGTTAATTTATTGGCAGAAAACCATTTTGTTGCCACCGCCGAGAGTATTGAGACATCGATGCGTTTGCTGTTTTTGCCGGAGAAGCATCTTATTGACGTAGCTGCCGATTGGTTGGCTGCGCCCGAGATAAAACTAACCGAAGAAGAAAAGCTCAACTTTTTATTTAAACCTCTCCTCAAAAGACATCCACAAGTTACCTCTGTTGTTGTTGGTAGTACCGATGGTCAGGGCTATATGCTGTTGGAGAAATCAGACGATTGTTGGTTTAATCGTATTACCAATATCCCTGAAAATGGTACACTCCAGCGCTTTGTTGAATGGCATGGCGATGAACGTACTAATGAATATCGACAACCATTGGATTACGACCCGCGCCAACGACCATGGTTCAAAAATGCTATAGAAACCAAGCATAGTGCAGATGTGAATTGGACAAAACCATATATCTTTTTTACAACCAAGGATCCGGGTATTACCGTGTCCAGGCGCATCAATAAATCTCCTGGTAATTGTGTAGTAGTGGGGTTTGACATTATGTTGCGTGATGTCTCGCTGGTTACCGCTAACTGTAAAATAGCTCAAAATGGCTTTGTAACAGTGTTGACCGGAGATGAGAGGGTGCTGGGTGTTCCGGGTGGAAAATCGATACCGTCTACTGTTGCTGTGAATCAATGCCTGTTGCAGCCCGTTGCACATTTGAAAAGTCCTGTTATTAACGGTGGCCTGGATGCTTGGCATAAGGGCAATATGGTGGAGGATAAGATTTACCACTATACTGTTGCCGGGGAACCATGGTTGTCAACTTTTGTTCGATTTGAACTCGGGCAGCAGCACTTGTGGATCTGTATGTTTGCCCCAGTTGGTGATTTTGTCCCGGCGTGGCGTAATCTGGCGCAAGCGCTAGGGGTGATTCTGCTGCTGGTAATGTTGGGAACATTGTTGGTAACCAGGCGCATGGCATATTCCTTGAGTAGACCTCTGGAACTGCTGGTGTCAGCCAGTGAAGATATTGCTAAATTGGACTTTAGTCATAGAGACCAACCGTTCAGTGCTATTGCCGAGATCAATCGTCTGGTAACTGCACAGGATAAAATGCGCTCCATGCTGGCGGAATTTCAAACTACAGTAACCGCTCAGCAAGCAGATCTTCATGCCAAGATTGCCAGCCTCAGAAAAACGGAATCAAGTCTGCGTGATAGTGAAGAAAATTTACATCGGGCGCTGCGACAGGCTCAGGTTCTGTTTGATAATGTTCAGGTTGGGATTGTTTATCTCCGTAATCAGAAGATAATTGATTGTAATCGTCAGCTATGTGAGATGACCGGCTATATTCGAGGCGAGGTCATTGGTGGTACGCAAGAGAAATTTTATCTCTCTTCGCAGGCTTATCTGGCAACATTAGGGCAGATAGAATCTGCATTTGCCCGAGGTCGAGATTTTATTACAGAGCGTTTATTTCACAATAAAGATAATACCAGCTTTTGGGCTCAGACTAGTGGTCGCCTACTTGACAAGGAAAATCCGAGTGAAGGAAGTGTTTGGATGGTGGTCGATTTAAGTAAACAAAAACAGGCGCAGCAGCGTTTGGAATATCTGAGTTATCACGATCCTCTTACCACTTTGCCCAACCGTTTATTATTACATGATCGCCTTGTTCATGCCATAGGTCGTGCTCAGAGAACTGGTGGACAATTGGCGGTGGTATTTATCGATCTGGATCATTTTAAGGCTATTAATGACACTCTCGGTCATGACGTTGGTGATCAAGTGTTGGTTGATGTGGCCAAGCTGTTAGCTAATAGTTTGCGCACCACCGATACCCTGGCTCGTTTTGGTGGTGACGAGTTTGTGGTTCTGATTGAGGATGTGGTTGAGCGCAAAGTGATATCAGAGTTAGCGGAGAAGTTGCTCAGGAAGCTCTCTGAGCCAATAACTATTGATGAGCGTTCTTTTTATCTTACCATGAGTATCGGAATCAGTCTTTATCCCGAGGATGGTAGTGATCTGGCGACATTGGTGCGCAATGCCGATGCTGCCATGTATCAATCTAAGGTGCAGGGACGCAACTCTTATAATTTTTATGCCGCGAGCATGTCTGTGCAAGCATTTGAGCGTATGCATTTGGAAGGGGAATTGCGCCGTGCTATCGAAAATAATCAGCTTGAATTTTACCTTCAGCCACAGATAAAGTTGCCGGAAAAAGAGTTGATTGGAATGGAGGCGCTGTTACGCTGGAATCATCCACAAAAAGGACAGGTTTCGCCCGCCACCTTTATCCCTTTGGCTGAGGACACGGGGATCATCCTCGATCTTGGCGATTGGATACTGGAACAGTGTTGTCTGGAGTGGGTACGTTTAAATCGGCAGGGCTTGAAACTGCCGCGCATTGCGGTGAATTTTTCGGTTAAGCAGTTACTGCGGTCCAATGCGGAACAGGCTATAATGGAGATCTTGCAGCGAAGCCAATGTCCGGCTGATGCAATTGAGGTGGAGATTACCGAATCTATTTTTCTCGAGGAATCGGTTGCTGTGGGTGTTTTGCTTAAGCTGGCCGAAAATGGATTGCATCTGTCTCTGGATGATTTTGGTACTGGGTACTCATCTTTGAGCTATCTTAAGCGGTTGCCATTTGACAAATTAAAAATTGATCGCAGCTTTGTACTGGATATTGGTGTCAATGCTGATGGTGAAACAATTATTCACACCATTATCAATCTGGCGCGCACTTTGGGTATGGCGGTAATTGCGGAAGGGGTCGAGACAGCAGAACAATCCGATTTTCTCCTTGACGCTGGATGCACACAAATTCAGGGCTATTTGTATGGACGCCCCATGCCGTTGCCGCAATTTTATCAGTGGCTGGAGGAAAACAGTGTTAAATAACGAACCCAAGTAGGTCGGGCGGTGTCCAGTTGCACAACAAACTCAGAAATCACAAAAAAGGGGAGATAACCATTTGGTTATCTCCCCTTTTTCTATAGCAATTAGGTAAGGCGGGCATTATCCGCCAGCGTAAGTTTATCTAGCCAGTAACTCTTGAGCTGTTTTTAACACATTGTCGGCAGTAAACCCGAAATGTTCCATTAGCTCACCGCCGGGGGCGCTGGCACCGAAACCCGTCATCCCAATTACTTCACCATCCAGACCTACATAGCGCTCCCAGCCAAAGGTGGAGGCGGCTTCCACTGCTAACCGTTTACGGCAGCTTGGGGGCAGTACCGTTTCTTTATATGCAGCATCTTGTTGCTCAAACAACTCCCAGCACGGCATAGATACCACGCGGGCGCCGATCCCCTGTTGCTGTAATTGTTCCTGTGCTGCCATAACATGTTGAACCTCGGAACCGCTGGCTAGCAGTATTAGCTGTAGTTCTCCGTTTTCCGGTGCCAGTACATATCCACCCTGTTGTAGCCCTGTTGCTGGTGCGAATTTGGTCCGGTCGATGGTGGGTAAATTTTGACGAGTCAATATTAGGGCTGTAGGAGTGTTGCGCTGCAACAGTGCGCTGCGCCAGGCTTGCGCGGTTTCGTTGGCATCGCAGGGGCGGATTACATTGAGGTTAGGCACACTGCGTAAGCCGGTCAGTTGTTCTACTGGTTGATGGGTCGGACCATCTTCGCCGACACCGATGGAGTCGTGAGTAAAGACATAGATGGGGGCGATCTTCATCAGTGCTGCCATGCGCATGGGGGGGCGCATGTAGTCAGAGAAAATCATGAAGGTCGCACCGAAGGGGATGAGCCCACGGGTGTGGCACAGACCGTTGAGGATTGAGCCCATAGCGTGCTCGCGGATACCGAAGTGGATGTTGCGTCCGCTGTGCGCTGCGGTGAATTCGGCAAAATTTTTGAGGTTGGTATTGTTTGATGGTGCCAAATCGGCGCTGCCGCCGAGGAGCATTGGCAAGCCGTCAGCTAGGGCGTTAAGTACTTGACCGCTGGAGGAGCGAGTTGCCATGGAGCCACCGGCTTCGAAGGTGGGGAGTAATGCCTCCACTGTTTCTGCGCTTACAGGTTTGTTGTTACACCAGTCGGCGAGGGCAGTGTTGTCGGAGCATTTTGCATCGCATTGTGCTTGCCACTGTTGTTCTAGTTGGGCTCCCTGGTCCTTTACTTTGGTCATGTAGCTGTAAACTTCATCGGCAACGACAAATGTCTGCTCGGGATCGAAGCCTAATGCTTGTTTGGTAAGCTTTAGCTCTTCGGCACCTAAAGGTGCGCCGTGGGCAGCGGAGGTCCCCTGCTTGTTGGGCGATCCTTGACCAATGTTGGTCTGGGTGATGATCATTGATGGGCGTGGATCCTGTTTTGCCCGTTCGATGGCGGCATCAACTTCGGCGAGATTCTCGCCGGTTACTTTTTCAACGTGCCAGCCGTAAGCAAGGTAGCGAGCGGCAACATCTTCACTAAAGGCTAACGAGGTGTTGCCTTCAATAGTAATTTTATTATCGAGATAGAGATAGATTAGATTGTTCAGTTTCAGGTGGCCAGCGAGGGAGGCTGATTCTGCCGAGACACCTTCCATGACATCGCCGTCAGAGCAGATAGCGTATATGTTGTAATTGAATAGCTCAGCATCAAGTGTATCGGCTAAAAATTTAGCGCCCATGGCCATGCCGACACCGACGGAGATCCCCTGCCCCAGAGGACCCGTAGTAGTTTCAACGCCCGGGGTGTGGGTAAATTCTGGGTGACCGGCGGTTTTGCTACCAAATTGACGGAAGTTTCTCAAATCATCAAGGCTGATGTCGTAGCCGCACAGGTGTAAAGTGCTGTAGAGCAACATCGAAGCATGACCGCAGGAGAGGATAAAACGGTCACGTCCGGGCCAATTTGGATTGGCTGGATTGTGGCGCATGTGGCGGGTGTAGAGCAGATACGCCAGCGGTGCACCTTCCATCGGTGTGCCGGGGTGTCCGGAGTTTGCCTGTTCAACTGCATCGGCTGACAGAAGGCGGATGGTGTCTATGCTCTTTTGAGCCATAACGGGATCGATGTTTTTTTCCTGCATTGCAAGTGCTCCTTTGGAGATCATCCTTATTTCAAGTTACAGAGATAGATAAACATCTAATTCAAACAGGAATACTTTTTTTTTGCAACAGGTGATCTATCCCGTATGAGATGTTGAGATTATATTTTTATAACAGATGGAGCTGGTTGTTAAAATTGAGGGGATTGAACAGGTTTATACGTGGTAAATTGAGGTTAAATTTTAATTGGCAAATCTCTTTTGATTTCTGATTAAAAACACTGAACTTTCGCAATCAACAAAAGTTCGTCACTCCAGTGCAGGCGGGTATCCAGAGGTTTTACATAGATTTCTGGACTCCCGCCTACGCAGGCATGACGGGAACAAGGTATGTAGCCCGTGGGAAGATTGGGACTAATCAGGTTTGATTTTGTGCCATTGTTTTGCGTTGTCGTTCCGAGATGTACATTTGTTGCTCTTTTGATTCTTTCAAATTGAATTGAGCTAGCATGCTTTTCAGGTGAAGAGATTGGCTGGAGAGTTCTTCACTTGTTGCAGCACTTTCTTCAGCTACGGCAGTATTTTGCTGGATAACATCGTCAATTTGGCCTAATCCCTGATTGATTTGGCTGACTCCCCGAGCTTGTTCGTTGCTAGCTGTGGTTATGTCCTGTATCAGGTTTGAAACCTTGGTAACACCTTGAACAATTTCTTGTAGGGCTAAAGAGGTTTGGTTTGCAACCGAGGCACCGTGCTTAGTCTTATTGACTGAACCGTCAATCAATGCCGCTGTTTCCTGGGCCGCCTTGGCGCTTCTTGCTGCGAGGTTTCTAACTTCTTCAGCAACTACAGCAAACCCCTTGCCATGTTGCCCCGCACGGGCAGCTTCAACAGCAGCATTTAGTGCTAATAGATTTGTCTGGAATGCAATTTCATCGATAACTTTGATGATTTTACTAATATTTTCACTCGACTGTCTGATCTCATCCATGGCAGAGACCGTTTCAATCATCTGCTGATTACCCCTTAAGGCTAAATCCATGGCCGCAGAAGCAAATTTGTTAGCAATGTTTGCGTTCTCGGCATTTTGTTTTGTCTGATCAGCCATATTTTCTACTGATGCACCAATCTCCTCAATGGATGCAGCCGCTTCTGTTGCTCCTTGTGAAAGGGATTGGGCTGAATCGCTAACTTGGGTGCTGCCTGAGGAGATCTGGTCTCCAGCAGAAAGAATTTGTGCCATTAATACATTGAGATCTTGTGACAACTTTTCAATTGAACCACGGAGTTGATCTCTTTCGTCTTTTGGAGTTATTGAAAAGCTTAGATCTCCATTTGCCAGTTTGTTTAGTGATGACACAACTTGTAGTTGTAAATCATCGGCAAAACTGTCCATAGCAGCTGCCATTTCGCCCAATTCGTCTTTGCTTTTCATGTTTAAGCGCAGGTCAAAGTGTCCCATGGCCATTTCATTAGCCATTTGTTGAACTTGCTTGATTGGTCTTATAGCTTTGCTTGCCACAACCAGTGATACGAGGATTGCGACAACTAAAAGAATTACTGTAGCCAGCATAACGACCATATTCATACTGTTAAATGCTTTTTCGATTTTATAACTTGTTGCAAGGAGTTCTTTTTCTGGAAGTGCAGTACCTATGACCCACTGTAATGGTGCATAATATTTAAAATTAAGGATCATCTCTTCGGTTGTGCCCGTTATTGGGTTAGTAATGGTGGTTTTTTTTTCAGCGATGGCGTTGCTCTGTTGATTCAATGCTTCGTCGATAATTGATGCTAGGTAACTGTTCCCATGTTTGTCTTTATCTAGTTGTTTAAGTTTTGAAGGGTCGCTATCGACGGGAGTAACGATAAAGTCACCGTTGTTGCTGTTTGCCACCCAAAAGAAGCCATTCTTGCCGACTTTCAGATCTCTTAGTTGAGAATACATTTGTTCGACACTTGCTTGTTCTGCTTCTTGGTCAATGATGTAGCTTAATTCGTCTACAAAACTGCCAGGAGCGATAATTAAATCTAGCGGCTCAAAATAACGATAATAAACAACTTTCTCACGGCCAGTTGTTGCACTTGTGTAGCTTATAAAACCGTTGCGTTTCGAAGTCATTTCATCTATATGGGTTTTGCCTGCCAGACTTTTCCCTTCACTTTTGGGATGGATAGTTAATACTCCCTTTGTGTTCATGCCAAAGGCATAGCCCGTTGATCCGAATTTGCCAGATAAAATCAATTTGCGGATTTCACGCCACCGTTTTTCTGCTGGTAGTGTTTTGTATAACTTGTCAACTTGTGTGTAAAGAAGGTCAGCGGCGGAACGCAGAAAAGTTTTCACACCATTTTTACGACTAGAATCCAAGGCGTTTTTGTTGGCCGTAATTAGGTTTTCAGCGCCACCGAGAATGTGATGAATGTCCTCATGAGCTAAATTCATACTTTCGCTGGTTGCTAGTTCCATGGTTTTTACGGAAGAATATTTTGTTACAGATAGACTAACCAGCATGGGTATGAGTACCGCTAATAGCAGCATAATTATCAACTTAGTACGGATTGACATGGGTGAAACCTTCCATCGTTTAAACTTTAGTTCGCATATACTTTATTCCCGCTGAGTATATGGCGCACTAAATTATGTAATGATATTTTGTAGATCACTATTAACAATAGTGAAATTGTGTCAGCGTTGATTCACCAGTTGGTGAATGCGGGGAGGGTATTGCAGGCACATGTTAAAAGTTTTATGGCTCATGAATGTGATTGAGATATTACGGTGGTGAGCAAGCCGTCAAGCGTTCTAATGTTTATTTAATTTAATAAGGACGACTGTCAGGAAAATTGGCACGAGTTAGATTACTAAAAATCATCCAGTTCATGTTTTTTAATTCAAATATCGTTAAAAATAGGGTTTTCTGATGGGTGTAAACCGAATGTACACAATAAAATGGCTGGATGTATGGTGCTTTTTGGTGATGAATGTTATATGCTTTTTTTAAGGAAGGTACTAAGTTGACCTTGTTCTATAGAGAATATAATGCGGAAAGCGGGTGTAACTATGAGCGTTGAAAAAAATATTCAAATTTTATTGGTTGAAGATTCGGCCGCTACCAGAAAAATTGAAGCACGGCTTATAGCTGGGCTTGGGTTTGAAAATATTATTCAGGCCGTAGATGGTGAAGAGGCAATTGAGATTTTAACTGGTGATCAGCAGGTTGATCTGATTATCAGTGATTGGAATATGAATGCGGTCTCTGGACTTGATTTACTCAAGTGGGTGCGTGTACACGCCACGCGGAGTCAAACACCTTTCATCATGGCAACTGGTCAGGGGGAGAAGTCGCAGGTGGTTATCGCCACTGAGGCTGGTGTTAATGGTGTTGTCTCTAAGCCCTTTTCCCCCGACGATTTAATGAAGCGGATTGAGGTGGCTTTTAGTGCAGACGACGCACAAGAGGAGCAGAGCAATAGGCGTGAACCGGTTGTTGATAGTGATGGGAAAGTAGAATTAACCGTAGGCCATATTCAAATTACTGATCATTTGGTTTTAGGTGTTGCCAAATATCTAATTGATTCTGGTAGCGTAACGCCACGTTATTTCAGTTTGAAAACTAAGTGTTGTCAAAGCTGGAACCCTGTAGCTGAAGGGCTGGAAAATGGGGAGTTGGATGCTGCATTTATTCTTGCTCCCATGGCGTTTGATTTGTATGGTTTTGGCGTTCCCCTCAAGCTGTTGTTGCTGGCACATAAAAATGGCAGCACAATGGTGCGCAATAAACAGAGTGGTGGTAGTGGCAAGGAGTTATTTGCCGGTAAAACATTTTATCTGCCTCATCAGCTGTCGGTTCATCATATGATAACTCATATTTACATGAGTGAACTGGGGTTGAATCCGGGTGTTGCCGGTAAAGTTAGTGGTGACCTGGATTTGGAAATAGTTCCGCCGGTGCGGATGCCGGAACTGTTGGCAGGGAACGCCAATGCTGCGGGTTTTATGGTTGCTGAACCTCTGGGGACAAAAGCGATATCGTCCAATAGTGCTGATCTGGTATTTCTTTCTGGTGAGGTGTGGGAGGATCACCCTTGTTGTGTAAATGTGTTTCGCCAAGAACTGATAGATGAATATCCCGCAGCGGTTCAGGAATTTATTAATTTATTAGTAAGAGCCGGACAGCTTATCGCCAATGAACCGCATATGGCGGCTCAGATTGGGGTAAAGTTCCTTGATCCTCAGGGTGTGCTTAATCTAAATGAGACGGTTCTTGAAAACGTATTGACCGAGCCGGTGGGAATCAAAACGCATGATCTCTATCCTGCGGTAATCGAATTGAAGGCAATGCAGGATTATATGGTAAATAAAATGGGTATCGGTTCCACTGTAGACATTGATACCTTTGTGGATTTACAGTTTGCAAATCAGGCATGCGCTGGAAATATTCCCGACAGTAATCAGCAGTCCCGGCTTAATCCCGGTACTTTTTTGGCTAAAGCATCTCAAGCACGCAGCGGTGGCGATATGTCAAAGCTTATGCTTGGCAAAGAGGGTAAATATCTCTTTACTGGTGCTGCTGGCGAAGAGTACGGGATTGGTATCATGAATGTGGTCGAGATTGTCGGGCGACAACAATTAACTGAGTTGCCAGATGCTCCCGAGTGTTTGCGTGGTGTTATGAATTTACGCGGTGATTTGATTTCGGTTCTTGACCTCAACGTATGGTTTGGATATCCCCCCATAGAGATGGGTGACAGAATTGCCATTATCGTGATAGAGGTTCAGCTTGGTAGCGAACTGGAGCGACTTGCTGTAATGGTGGAAAAGGTGACAGAAATTTTTGAAATCAATGCCAGCGATGTGGAAGCAGCCCCCGATATAATGAACTCCAAGTATATCCTTGCTTTTGCCAAGGTTGACGGTGATGCTAAAATTCTTTTGGATGTACATCAGGTTGTTCGCTCCGCCACGAGCGAACTTTAAGAATGAAGAGGCCAGCACAATTTTAGTGCTGACCTCTTTTTTTGTTGGATTGGCTAAATCAGGAATTCAGGTAAGCAGTTATGCTAGCTGCGATAGTTTCGAAAATGGTAGTGAACTCATGTTCGTCACGCTCGAGCAGGGTGATGCGAAAACCTTCCTCTTCTGTTGAAAACGAAGTCAGTGGTACTACGCATATCCCCGTTGATGCCAACAAGTAGTAAACAAAACGCTTATCGTTGGAAGTTTCCGGTTCGGCAACCAAATTGCTGATCATCTCCTGTACCTGCGCAGTGTCTATGGGCAGAGTCTGAGTTTGATTAAGTTTTCCGCGTTCAAAAGTGATGCTCATGTAAAAGGCACCGTTGGTACGGTTAACTTTTATCCCTTTTACCTTTTTGAGTATGTCGTAAGCAATATTGGAAAACTTTTCATAACGACTAGTGCGCTCATTGAGATAGATCGGATATTGTTCATGGCTGAGAATCGGTGGAATCGCTTTTTGTGGTAAAGTAGTAGAGCACACTTCCACCATCTTTGAATCAACAATCGATTGAATGTAGCGGGCAAATACAGGATCCTTTTCGCGATTATACACCTCTATCCATCCACAGCGTGAACCTGGCCAAGGCAACTCTTTACTGATCCCTTTCATGGCTATAGCCGGAAGGTCGCCGATAAGGTCGGAGATAGGTTTTGTTGACTCACCATTATATATGATGTTGTGATAGATTTCGTCGCAAATGATAAATAGATCATATTCACGGGCGATTTTTATCATCTCCATCAGTACCCGCTCCGGATAGACTGCGCCGGTCGGATTGTCTGGGTTGATAATCAACAAACCGCTGATGGCCGGATTGTATTTAACCGATAGGCGCAGATCATCAAGGTCTGGATACCAGTTATTGTCAGGATCCAAGCGGTATGACACTGGTGCTTGCCCCGCGTGCGCTGCTTCGCCAGAAGAGTGTGTTGAGTAGGTTGGGGATGGACCGATAACCCGTGCTTCCCGTTTAAGCAGACCGTATACCTTTTGAATGGCATCACCTAAACCGTTGAAGAAAATGATATCTTCTGCGGCAAGTTGTGCCTTGCCGCGGCGGTTGGTCATCTCCGCCAGAAATTCCCGTGTTTCCAGAATCCCCTTGGTTGCGCAATAACCGTAGGAACAGTCTTTCATGGCCAGATCGGCGACAATTTGTTTCATCCATTCAGGGATTTTTTCCCCTTTGGCGACGGGATCACCAATATTTTCCATATAATTGCATTTTGACCGATCATCGTGGTTAGCACAGCATGCACGCCAAGTCAAATTAATAAAAGAGGTGTGGAAGTGCGGGTTGGAGAGTTCGAGCTTTTTGTGATTAGAACATACTTAGCTATGGTGACGTAAAATGTATGGTAATTGTATACAGTATCCATCTGGCTTAAAAAATTGAATTTTTGCGCTGTGATATATTTAGCTGTAAATACAGGTTGTTGACTGTTTTTTATTTGAATCATCAAGGTTTGATTTTTAATAAAATCTTGACAAGGGTATGCCATTCCGCTAGAAAATACGTGGTTTACTTGTATTGTGTGTAAAAGCACGTTTGTAATAAGGATCTGTGCACAGAGTTTGTAAATAAAATTCGGGTGCGCAAACTATTTTTATCCCATAAGGGGAGGCATAAGCGTTATGGCCGAACAACATTTGGTCGATTTAATGTATGTGTTGGTGCTGTTGGTTGCAGGTGTTGCCTGCGGCTTGGGACCATTGGTGATCTCCAGAATATTGGCGCCGCGGGAGTTATACCGTAAGACACTGGAACCATACGAGTGTGGTATGGATCCTTACGGTACAGCATGGAATATCCGTTTTGATATTTCATATTACCTGTATGCGTTGATTTTTTTGGCGTTCGATGTTGATGTTCTGTATCTGTTTCCTGTTGCTACCGCTTTTGATTTGGTGTCGGCTGTCAGGGGGATTTCGGAACTGCTAATCTTTGTTGGAATTTTGTCCTTAGCGATTGTATATGCTTGGGTCAAGGGAGTATTCACGTGGCCGAACAGAAGAAAAGTCTGCTAAAAGTCCACTCCTATACCAAGGAGTGTGAAGATCGTTATGAAGGCGCTCTTCCGCAGAGAACCAAGACCTCTGAAGAGGGTCCATTGCTTCAGATGACGTTGTCTGACACGATTCTTGATCTGTGCCGGGCGAACTCACTGTGGCCGATGACTTTCGGGCTGGCCTGCTGCGCAATTGAGATGATGTGTTGTGGTATGGCACGTTTCGATATGGCGCGTTATGGTGCAGAGGTGTTTCGTCCCTCGCCGCGCCAATCGGACCTGCTGATTGTTGCTGGTACGGTAAATCGCAAAATGGCACCAGCCGTTGTTACTCTGTATGAGCAAATGCCTGCTCCACGTTATGTAATTGCTCTGGGCAACTGTGCTGTTTCTGGTGGTCCATTTGCTGTGGAAGCCAATTACGATGTAGTCTTGGGGGTGGATAAATTGATCCCTGTAGACGTTTACGTGCCAGGCTGTCCTCCACGTCCGGAAGCGCTGATTGAAGGGATCTTGCAATTACAAGAGAAGATCACAAACAAGCGTTTCCCATTCCCGCAGAATAAGATGCCGGAGGGAGCTTAGATATTATGGACGTAAAGAATGTTGTAAAACAGTGGAAAACCATAGCAGCATCGGTAGAGGCAGTTGATTTTGCTGTTACCGGTTATGATTATGATTTGTCTGTTGCTGGTGCCAAGGTGCCAGAGCTGGCAAACTTCATGCTGAAATCTGGTTTCTATCTTGTCGATTTGATGGCAGTACACGTAACGCCGTCCATCGAGGTTGTTTATCAATTTGCCCATGTTGAAACCCGTTGTCGGGTCATGATAAGGGCGTTTGTTGATGCTAATAATGAAATTCCGACCATATCTGATATCTATCAAGGGGCGAACTGGCATGAACGCGAAACACGTGATTTTCACGGTGTAGTGTTTGTTGGACATCCTAACTTGGAGCCGTTGATTTTGGCGGAAGAAGATGTGGATCTTAAGCCGCTGCTCAAGGATGAAAAGAGCCTTAAGGATGTTGCCGCTATTCGGCGTCAGCAACCTGAGCCCAAGCCTGAGGCAGCAAAACCTGAAGCAGTCAAGAGTCAGGAGCAGAGCTGATTGTCATGAATGTTGAGCCTTTAGAAGACGACAGACATCACCGCTTCGTACTGAATATGGGACCACAGCATCCCAGTACCCACGGGGTGCTACGGGTGTTATTGGAACTTGAGGGTGAGTATGCTATGCACCTTCACCCAGTACTTGGTTACGGTCACAGATGTCATGAAAAAATCGCTGAGCACAAACCTGCAAAATCGTTTATGCCCAATACTGCCCGGATGGATTATCTGGGTGCATTGATTTACAACCAGGGCTATGCCCAGCTCCTTGAGAAAGCAGCAGGTATTGAGGTGCCTCAGCGGGCTGAGTATATTCGCGTTATTACCGCTGAATTGAACCGGATTCAGAGCCACTTGCTCTGGTATGGTGCTTACCTGCTTGATCTTGGCGCTTTTACCCCTATTATGTTCGCGTTTGATGATCGGGAGCACATTCTGGATATTCTGGAAGATGTTACCGGCTCGCGCCTAACTTATTGCTACCATCGTGTAGGTGGGGTATCAAAAGATATCGACGATAAGTTTGTATCGCGTACCCGCGCATTCATTGAGCGTTTGCGTAGCCGTTATACAATGTATGAAGATTTGGTTAACGGTAACGTGATCTTGCAGAAGCGTCTTATTGATGTTGGCGAGTTAACTCCGCAAATCTGTGCGCGTTATGGTGTTACCGGTCCTCTTTTGCGGGGAACCGGCGTGGCTTACGATATTCGCCGTGCAGAACCATATTCAGTTTACCCTGAATTCGATTTTGAGATTCCAACAGAAACCAAGGGTGACTGTATGGCTTCTTTCATGGTTCGCTATCGTGAAATAGAGCAGAGCTTGCGTATTATTGAGCAGGCTTTGGACAAGTTGCCAGAAGGACCATCGATGGCAGCTAAGGTTCCGAAGAAGCTGAAGCTTCCCGCTGGTGACTATAATAGTTCGGTTGAAGCACCACGCGGCGAATTGTCATACTATCTGGTTGCAGACGGCTCTGATGTGCCTTACCGACTTAAGGTCAGGACACCATCATATTCCAATCTGAGTACCGTTCCCGAGACATGCTCCGGGATGTTGCTTTCTGATGTGGTTTCAGCCATGGGTTCTCTGGATCTGGTTATCCCCGAGATTGACAGGTAGAAGATATGGAAACTTTGCATAGTATACTGCCGGAGTTGATCCGGATTGTTATTTGTGCCATTGGTGGTGCGGTTATCGTTTTTGGTAATGCACTGGTAATGGGTTATGCCGAGCGGAAACTGGCTGGTCATATCATGTTGCGTCCCGGACCTATGGAAGTAGGTTGGCACGGGATCCTGCAGTTGGTTGTCGACGGTATTAAATTGATGGGCAAACAATTGGTAGTTCCTAAGCAGGCGGATAAACCGCTTTATATGCTTGCTCCGATTTTGGCTTTTGCCCCAGTTTTTGCTCCATTGTTGTTGATCCCCTTCAGTGATAAGCTGCAAGGCTTTGATATAGATGTCGGCATGCTGGTGATTTTGGCTTTTGCCTCCATTAACGTGCTGGCGATTTTGATCGGTGGCTGGAGCTCGAATAATAAGTATTCCCTGTTTGGAGCCTTCCGTTCGGTAGCGCAAAACGTAGCCTACGAAATTCCAATGTTGATTTCGTTGCTAGCAGTTGTGTTTATGACTAATACCTTTAGTTTGCGGGAGATTGCAGCGGCACAAAGCCCTGTTTGGTTTGTGTTGCTACAACCGTTGGCTTTCTTGATCTATATTGTGGCGATGGTAGCAGAAACAAACCGTGCACCATTTGACTTGCCGGAAGCCGAGAGTGAATTAACTGCTGGTTTTCACACAGAGTATAGTGGTATGAGCTTCAGCCTCTTTGTGCTTGGTGAATACGCTAACATGTTTATCGTGTGTAGTGTTGCCACGGTGTTTTTCCTTGGCGGTAGCTCGGGAATTCCATTGCCATACTTTGAGTATACTGGAGCGTTGTGGTTCCTGCTGAAAGTTTATGCTTTGATGTTCTTCCTTGTTTGGATTCGTTGGACATATCCTCGAACTCGTTTTGATCAGTTGATGAATTTTTGCTGGAAGTACTTAATTCCATTTTCACTGGTTAATCTACTTATTACCGTCGTAGTGGTGAAACTGATATGAAATCCTATTTCTCAGAATTGTTTACGGGAGCATGGAGTCTTATTCTTGGGCTGAAGGTCACAATTAAGACCATGTTTACTCCTATCGTCACCGTGCAGTATCCACGGGAAAAACTTGAGATTACGCCGAACTATCGCGGACATATTGATCTGATAAAGGATGCCGAGACTGGAACCCACAAATGTATATCGTGTGGGAGTTGTCAGCGGGAATGCCCATCTGATTGTATCGTAGTTGTTGGCGAAAAGCGTGAGGGTGTTAAAGGTAAAGTGTTGACCAAGTTTACTCTTGATTTTACCAAATGCAGTCTCTGTGGTGCTTGTGTCGAAGTTTGCCCAACAAAGGCTCTTGATTATTCAAATGAGTATGAGCTAGCTGGAGATGCACGATCTGATTTTTATTTTGATATCTTGAAGAGAGTGGAGGAACGGAAATGATTGTTTTTGAGTACATCGCCGAAATCCTCTTTTATGGCTTTATGATCTTAACGTTCATGGGCGGATTTATGGCTGTGCGGTCTAAACTGTTGATGCATGCTGTCCTTGGACTGGCTGTTTCGCTATTTGGTGTAGCCGGTTTATATTTCTTCCTCGGCAGCCCGTTCCTGGCAATGATGCAGGTTTTAATCTACGTAGGCGCTGTTTGTATCATGATCGTCATGGGGGTTATGTTGGGTAGCACACCGGATCAACTTGCTACTAAAAACTTCTCAGGACAGAACTTGTTGCTGGCTATTCTGGCTTGCTCGACTGGTTTTATTGCGCTGTTTGTTGCTATAGGTCAAACAAAGTTTGCACCGGCGGCACAACGAGTTGGCGATATGTCAATTCGATTTGTAGGTGAAAATCTGTTGTTCAAGTATTGCCTCGCCTTTGAATTGATTTCTGTCGTGTTGTTGACCGCTATTATTGGCGCCATCATATTAGCTCGCGGTGGTCGGGAGGAAAAAGCATCATGATGATCAGTGCTAACTTAAATACCTATCTGGTTATTGCCGCAATTTTATTGGTAATCGGTTTATATGGGATGTTGCAACATCGCTCTTTGATCGGCATTTTGATTTCGAGTGAATTTATCCTCAATGGTGCAGCTCTGAATTTTATGGCTTTTAATCGTTTTGTTGCACCGAATCCGGCGGTTGGTCAAATTTATACACTGTTTATCATGGGGATTGCCGCTGCGGAGGCGGCAATAGCGGTTAGTGTTATTATCGCTGTGTACCGCAAGTATCGCAGTGAAGATCCTGATCTAGTTCAGGATATGAAGTTGTGATATCGCTTTTCTGGCGGTTATGAAATCTGTAACGGCAGTCTCGCGGCTTAAGATAGCGCGACACACCAATTGAGAAAGTACTTGCAATGAACACAATTATCACCAGCAAGATTCTTATAACAACGCTAATACCAATGATTACGGCATTGCTTGTTATGTTTTCGGGGAAAAAACCGAATCTGCGCGACAGCTGGTCGACGCTCGGTGCAATCCTCACTTTTGCCTCTGTTTTAAGTTTTTTGCCTACTATTTTGTCTGGCGATCAACTGCAGTACACCCTGTTTCAACTTTATCCAGGGATTACTGTTAAACTGAACCTTGATCCTCTCGGCGTAATCTTCGCTATGGTTGCGTCATTCCTGTGGATACTAGCCAGCCTGTACTGTGTTGGTTATATGCGCGGGCTCAATGAGCATGCACAGACCCGTTTCTATGTATGTTATGCAACTTCAGTAGGTGCGGCGATGGGTGCGGCTTTTGCCGGTAACCTTTTTACCCTGTATCTGTTTTATGAAATTGTTTCCATCTTTACCTATCCCCTGGTTATGCATCATCAGGATGAAGAGGGATATGAGGGTGCGAAGAAGTACATTGTATATTTGATGTTCACCTCAAAGGCTTTTTTATTGCCGGCGATGGTTATCATCTATGTTCTGTGCGGAACTCTTGATTTTAATACAGCTAATATTGCCCAAGGTATTTTCCCGGCAGAGGCAGATCGTTTCGTAGTTGGAATAACCTTTTTCCTCTGCTTATTTGGTTTTGCTAAATCAGGTATTATGCCCTTACATAACTGGTTGCCTGATGCGATGGTTGCACCGACTCCGGTTAGTGCGTTGCTGCATGCTGTTGTTGTTGTTAAGGTCGGCGTGTTCTCAATTTGTCGCGTTATGTTGTCAATTTATGGAACTAATATCCTGGCTGAGACCGGTATCGGATTATTTACGGCTTATTTTGTGTCGTTTACTATCCTTACCGCATCTGTTATCGCGCTGACAAAAACTAATCTTAAAGCGCGACTGGCTTATTCAACGGTCAGTCAGTTGTCATATATTATTTTGGGTGTTGCAATGCTGACACCTAACAGTATTACAGGTGGTTTGATTCATATTGCAAACCATGCTTTAGCCAAGATCACTTTGTTCTTCGCTGCTGGTTGTATTTTTGTAGCAAGTGGCAAAAAAGATATTGGCGAAATGGGTGGTTTGGGTAAGCGGATGCCGTTTACAATGCTTGCCTTTGGTGTGGCTTCGCTAGGTATGATTGGTGCCCCTCCTGTTGGTGGTTTTGTTACTAAGTGGTATTTAGCGTTGGGTACCATGGATATCCATAACTACATTTTGCTGTGTGTTTTGCTGGCTAGTAGTTTGCTTAATGCCGGTTATTTTGTTCCTATCTTCCTGACTGCATTTTTTGGTAAGCCTTTACCTGCTGATGAGGGTTTAACTGGTAGTCTTGAGAAGAAGCCTTTGATAGTATTTATGGTTGTTCCTCTGGTAATTACTGGGACATTGTCGGCGCTTATTGGTGTATATCCCGATCTGTTCCTGAACCTCATTAATCTGTTGGTGAAGCCATGATTGTACAATTTCTAACTTATTTGCGGGAGAGACCAACAATGCTCAAGTGGCTTTTTATGGCCATCTTGGTATTTTGTCTCGTATTCGATTTTTTTGCTGAGCGACACCATGCTCACTTCTGGGGCGATCATCTGATTGAGTTCTGGGCAGTGTTTGGACTGGTGGGTTGCTTAGGCATGATTGTATTCTGTAAAGGGCTGTCGCACGTATGGCTGGAGAGGGACACGGATCATTATGACAAGTAGTATCTTTATGCATCCGGCCGTATTATTCATTGTCGGCGCGATGCTACTCCCATTATTCAAGAAATATAACGCCCAGAAGATCTGGTTAGTGGCTGTACCGTTGTTGGCCTTTCTGCAGATCAGGTATCTGCCCTCATCCTTTGGTTGTGTAGAGTGGTTGGGTTTTAAAATGCAGTTTGGTCGCGTTGACCAACTTACCATTGTCTTCTTACATGTATTTACCTTAATGGCGCTTATCGGCAGTATCTTTGGTTTACATGTTAAAGAAAGTGGTCAACATGCATCAGCGTGGTTATATGTTGCTGGTTCTTTGGGAACGACCTTGGCCGGTGATTATCTGGTAGTATTTATCTTCTGGGAACTGATGGCTTTTGCTTCAGTATTCTTGGTTTGGTATCGCAAGCAGAAACGCTCGATAGAAGCCGGGTATCGCTATTTGCTGGTGCATACAACTGGTGGCTTGATATTGCTGGGTGGTATTTTTCTCCATTATCAGCGTGTTCATGATCTCAGTTTCGTGGCGATTTCACCTGATACAGCTACTCTTGCCGAATACCTGATTATGGTTGGTTTCATGCTTAATGCCGCTGTGCCACCTATTCATGCTTGGTTGCCCGACGCATATCCAGAAGCGACTGTTACTGGTGCGGTATTTATGTGTGCTTTTACCACAAAGACAGCTGTATATGTGTTGGCTCGTGGTTTTGCCGGTTTTGAGGCGTTGGCGATCCTTGGTGCGATAATGACTCTTTATGGGGTCTTTTACGCGGTTATCGAGAATGACGCTCGACGTATTCTCGCTTATCATATTGTCAGCCAGGTTGGTTACATGGTTTGTGGTGTTGGTATTGGTACCCACATGGCCATAAATGGTGCATGTGCTCATGCTTACGCACATATTCTATATAAAGCATTATTGTTCATGGGTATCGGCAGTGTACTGGAGATGACTGGTCGCTCAAAGCTGAGCGAACTTGGCGGTTTATATAAATATATGCCGTTCACCATGCTCTTCACTGTAATAGGTGGTATATCAATTTCCGGATTTCCGCTTACTAGTGGTAGTTATCACTTGGCGGAAACATTCCATCTGTTGGGTTTCACTGCCTTGGGTTTCTATCTAATGGTTAAATATCTGACCCCACACGATGTGTCAAACCTCGACCTCGACTGGTTCTACCGCCGTGGTGCTGGTTGGTTTATGTGGACTGCACGTAATCCTGTTTCAGCAAGTAATGAATGGATCAGTAACGTATATAAAAATGTAGGTTTGCGCTTCACGATGGCACTTGCTCGTGCTCTCTCCTGGTTCGATTGGGAGGGTATTGACTGGGCACTTGATGGCAGTGCACGTGGTGTTGTTAAAGGTGGTGAGCAGGTACGACAGTTTCAGACCGGAAAGCTACAACAATATATTGGTGGAGCTGTAGCTGCTTTATTTATAATACTTATTGTTGTTGTCTTTATTTAGACACTGCCTGCTTGTTACGGATAGGCAATTACTCATAGACAGTAGGAAGTCATGGAAAAGTATCTAATCCTGAACACATTGAATTTCCCGATTTTATCGACACTGCTTATAATACCGGTAGTCGGGGCGATTATTGCCATGTTTATGCGTGGTGATACATTATTGAAGTACTGGGGTCTAGCAGTAACCCTAGTTACGGCACTAGCATCCTTGCCGCTGTGGACATGTTTTGACCAGACTACAGCAAAGTATCAATTTGCCGAATTGCGCAGTTGGTTTCCAGCGCTTGACCTTAATTATGTAGTTGGGGTTGATGGTATCAGTGTTTTGCTGGTGTTGTTGACCACCTTGGTTATGCCACTGTGTGTTCTATGTTCATGGACATACATTAAAACCAGAATGAAAGAATTCATCATTGTTATATTGTTGATGGAAACTGCCATGCTTGGTGTTTTTATCGGCTTGAATACAGTACTGTTCTACATCTTCTGGGAAGGTATGCTGGTACCAATGTACCTGATCATTGCGATCTGGGGCGGGGCACGCAAGGATTATGCATCAATCAAGTTTTTCCTGTATACCTTCGCTGGCAGTATCTTTTTAATGGTTGCCATCATCTCTATGTATATCAACACCGGTACTTTCTTTATTCCGGCATTGATGGATCATACCTTTAGCTTTGCTTTTCAACTGTGGGTGTTTGTCGCTTTTGCTCTTGGTTTTGCTATCAAGATGCCGATGTTCCCATTCCATACATGGTTGCCGGCAGCTCACGTTGAAGCGCCAGTTGCTGGTTCGGTTATTCTGGCCAGTATCTTGTTGAAGATGGGTGGCCTATTCATCAGTTGGTCATATGGGTTTTGTAACTCTGGGTATCTTCCTGTTAAATGATGCAGGTATTAAGGGTGCGATGCTACAGATGATTAACCACGGTGTAACTACTGGAGCGTTATTTATTCTGATTGGTATCGTCTACGAACGAACTCATAGCCGTGAAATTTCAGCAAATAACAAATTGGGAATGTTTATGCCAATTTATGTAACATTCCTTGGTATTTTCTCCCTATCCTCTTTAGCTTTCCCGGGAACAAACAGTTTTGTCGGTGAGTTTTTGGTGTTGTACGGTGCGTTTGACGCGTATCCGGTTGTTGGTGCGTTTTCAATTCTTGGAGCAATTTTGGCAGCTGCTTATATGCTGCGTTTGTTGCAAAAAATGGTTTGGGACGATTCAGATGGGCATTTGCCTCACGGCGATCATAAAGATGAGCGTCATCTGTTTGACTGTAATTTCCGCGAAACAATACAGTTGGTATTCTTGACAGTATTTGTTTTTTGGATAGGTCTGCATCCAACTCCTTTGTTAGATATGATGGATACAAGTGTAGCTCACCTGATACATCAAGTTGATGCCGGAAGTGTGGTTCATGAAGTAACGCATCACGGTGAGCATCACGCCCTGCTTGAAACTGCGGGTGCCTGGGTCAAGAATCTCTTTTAACTCAAGAATAGGATCAACTTATGTTAAACACAGTTTTTATGCCTGAATTGGCACTGATGTTAACGGTCCTGGTCTTGTTCTTCATGACCTTGGGCAAATTTCGTACAGGTACAATTCAAGCTGTTAGCTTATTGTTAACAGCTATAACTCTTGCTGTTACCTTTGCAAGCTTAAATACGCAAGGTAATATGTTCTATGATGCATATCAGATTGATGCTTTGTCACAGTTATTCAAGGTGGTGATAGTATCTGGTTTGTTTCTGGTATTTGGTCTTGGTCGTAGTTTGGTTGGTGTGAAGGACGGATTGCACACTGAATATAATATGTTCTTGGCTATTAGCGCATTGGGGTTGATGTTTTTAAGTAGTTCGGTTGAGTTGCTGACCATTCTGCTTAGCCTCGAGATATCATCATATGCCCTGTATGTGGTAATACCCTTCAGGCGTGGTCAAGGTCGTATCCATGTAGAAGCGGGTATTAAATATATCCTGTTTGGTGCTGTTTCAACTGGTATCACCCTATATGGGATGAGTTATGTTTTTGGTATGGCCCATACCACTTACTTG
>NBLX01000142.1 GCA_002084705.1 Desulfobacteraceae bacterium 4572_35.1 | reverse complement strand
CGCCACCATTGCCCGCGCCGCCAGGATGGATGAATTTAAGAGATTGCGTACCATTTAAAGGATTGGTTGTTTCTAGTGTCTGCGCGCCGCCAGGGTAGAGAGTAACTGACCAACTATCAGGAGTATCGTCAGAGTCGGTATCAATCTCCATGTCGCCATTGGGGATATTCCCTGTTGACAGGGTGCCAATGTCAGCGTTGAGTGCGTCAAAATTATCTTTTATTTGATCCATCAATGATTCGTCAACGGGTTTCCCCGCTTCTAAATCAGCCGAATCTAATGATACAAAAGCCATATTATTACCTAGTAAATATGATAGCCTGGGGACAAATCGCTTGGCATCTGGGCATTACTATTGCAAATATACCCATATTCTTGTTCCGTTTTCAGACTTGCATTATAATCGGGATGGCCAGCAGGGGCAATAAAACAAATTCTCCGCCGTGGCAATTCCTTTAGCTGAAGAATAATTTGCCCGCCTTTCTTCTGTCTGCTGATAATATAATTATTCCGTGACCTTGGCAGCCCATCTGCACCAAGTATTTCATCAGACGACAATGTAACATTATCGCCTGTAAGCAATGCCTCGTCCCTTACATCCACAGATATGGTTGTTATGGCCTGGGCATCACGCCTATTAAATAATCTTTTCCTAATCAACGCAGATACATACCTATCTATTGTTTCCTCTTGGATATATCGCCTGCTGACCCATCGTGTCTTTATGGTTTCCGAGGCTTCTCCGTTATATCCGTCTACCCCCTCTGCGTCAGCATCTACGATAGACGAGACATGCTCAAAACTGGCGGGATTATCAAGATCACCTATGGCCTTTTTCCCCCAATATATATTGGTTCTTGATTTTCTGCTCTTGGCGTTGTAATCGGTCTTTGTGGATGAATCTATGATATTCGCAGCATCTGTGACAGTGGCATACTCTCGCCCAGGTTCATTACCTATCTTCCGCATGACTGAAATTTTCTGCTCTTCATTCTGCCAGATATGAACATCAAGAAGAGTGGCAATTTCCCAAAACAATTCAGCTAAATCCGCGCTGTCATCTTCCGTTATGATTGCCGAAAAATCTACGTCTGTCTTTGGCCAATCACGCCAATACGCCCACGATGCTGTATCAAAGTCTGCTGAATAATCACCACCAGCATCATCCCAGATAGTTTGCAATATATCAAAAGGATTGTCCGGCGCGTAATACTTAACAAGTGAAACCCTCTCATTCTCTTCATGGGCAGCGGCAACAGTAAAAAAAACGCCCCTTGTGCAGCCCGTAAGCTGATTGGCTGGCACATTGATACCCGCATATTGAATTATCTCATCCTCTATCTGCACGTACCCTGATGTTGCTATCTGCTCGCCGTCCGGTTTAATAATAGTGGTGAGTACCACTTCAGTATCTGAGCTGGATACTGTTGCCACCAATTCGGCTTCAATCTTGGGTATTTCAACTTTATCAATGGTGGCCAGGGTATCAACGGTGTCAAGTGTAACCACGCCCTTGCTGTGAAGTATGTTTTCAAGGGTACCTTTCCACCGCTGCTGGTAATCTGCCTCATCAATATCGGTAAACCCCTGATAAACCTTTACCTCCCACCCTTCGTAATTCGGGTTCCGGGCTATAAACTTTTTCCAGTATGAACCCTGAACCGATGCCCTATTATTGACATAGGGATCAATGCCCAGGTCATCCGATTCTTCATCAAGCATGGTTATTTTAACCCGTGCTTTGACTGTCAGCTTTTCGGCCAGCTTGGTGGGTAATTGGGTTACTGTTTTAACGTATGGCCTGGCTTGATTAACCACAGCAGCAGAGACAGACGAGAACTTTAAATCATAATCCTCTATGGCAAAATTAACTCTGTCTTGGCATGTCATCCATGTATTGTAACACTCATCACTTGCAGCAGCGGTACATGCGCCGACACCATAGACAAGGGAGCATCGCTTACAAGATATAACCACCAATGATACTGGTTTCCTGCTTATCTGCCCTACTGCGTCAGTATAATTGCTCACTCAACCACCCCCTCAAAAGAGAGTTTCAGCGCCTCAGCGTTGGTGGTATCGTTCAACTGGTAAGAGTATTTGAAGTTCTGGGGGAATCGCACAAGGTATGCTCTATCTGGCCACTCTTCTATATTGGGAACCCATATGAACGGTTTAACAAGCCTGCCGTGGGAAGTCCAAAAGTCATCAAAAATACCTTCTATAAAGGTCATCTCGGGCCAGGTGAAGGAGACATCCAACTTTAAAGGTGTGTAATTAACATCAACACCTAACAGGTGGCCCGTCTTGCTAATATTTGCCTCAGCGTTAATGGTTTGCACCTCTGGAACAAATGGAGCATCAGGGAACAAAGGGAAGTCAAGCCTTGCCCCAAGCATCAACACGGCAACAAATGGAGCAGATGAGGCAACAATCTTAACACGCCAATACCTGGCTGTTGCCTCGGTCGTCTTCTTTATAATGATATAGTCATTGGCGGGAACAAACCCGGCCAGACGTTCAACCTCTTCCCCGCCCCATGCACCTGTGGTGGATGATTCAACGGAAACCGTAGCACCAGACAGGTTGTGGCCAAGAATGGAAAGGGTATCGGCCATTGTTGCAGTTCCAGCGTCAACAGTTAGGTATTTAGTCCCGGATGACGCCGCCAACCAACGTGTATATGGTCTGGAGTCAGACACGTAGGCCGAATCATAATCGCCATCTGCTTCAGTATCGGTGGCAGTGGTGGTGGAATCAAAAACATTCTTATACAGTAAAAAAGGTTTATGGCTCATAATTCAGACTCCACACCATCAAGCCGCGCTTGCTCCAGTGGCTCTATTAATTCCCTTGCAAATTCATCTTGGCTTACCACGTTCCCATGTACCTCGATATTATAGACTACACCCTGCCTACTTAAATCCGGCGGGGCAACTGTAACCTCAGCCGGTTCGGGGAATGGTATATCTGGAACGGAAGGAGCGCCACCGCTTACTGATCCAGATAATGACCCCCCACCATCAAATGTTTGACTGTTTATTGCTGCGACCTGTGCCATTCCCTGTGCAATCGTGAACAGCATCACAGGAACACCCCACCAGCCACCGCCTACAGTGTTGTAGGCCTTTACTGCTGCGGCAGCAGTATTAACCACAGCACTAGCGGTATTGAATTTCTTTTGCCTCTCGAAATCCGACCGGCTATTTTTGTCAGCCAGCAATGCACTGGTATTGGCAATCATTCCAACAAGATTGGCTGCCTGTGAGATGCTTTGCACTCTATATGCTTGTTCTTGCTTTGCCCTGCGCTCCCTTTTCGCTGCGGCGGCATCTTCTATAGCTGTGATCTCATCTTGATGCTTCTGCACTTCCGCTGCTCTTTGCTCATCAATGGCGTTTAATGCCTGCTGCGTCGCATCATGGATTGCAACGACCTGAGTGTCATGCTCTTCTTTTGATATAAGTTCTGTTTCCAAGCTCTGGACGAGCAAATCATATTCTTTTAATGCTGCCTCTTCCTTGGCTACATATGCGTTATGTAGCCGTAATGCTTCTTTTTCTGCTGCTGTTTGTTCACTTGTGCCGAGACCGCCTGCCGATGGTGCCGCGCCAGTGGGTGCGCCTGTTTTCACCTGCCTTGCTTGAGGCCCATATACTTGGTCAAACCAAGCCTGGAGGTTTTGTCTATTCTCTTCGGTGTAGGCCCTTAATTCTTCAATACCAATAGCCCCGGCTGACTCTGCTATGGTGAGTGTCCATTCTCTCAACTGCTGCGTGAATGATTCAGCAAATAAACCTGAAACCATTAATGCTCTTGGCAATTCGGCAACAGCATTAGTTAACGAAGTAATTGCCCCCACAGCGGTATTAGAGGCACCTGTCATCTGGTCAAGCTCGCCAACAGCAATGGTAGTGGCATTTGACAACAACGTGAACGACTGTGCTATTGTTGCTGGCATCTGAGCAAACTCAGCATCAACAGCCCCACCAGCTTTCTCCAGGGCGTTAACCAACTTCTCTGTGGTGATTTCACCAGCCATGCCTAGTTGTCTGAGTTGGCCGATGGTAACACCCATACCCTCAGCAATCATGCGAGCGATACGGGGTGTCTGTTCCATGACAGAGTTTAGTTCCTGCCCACGGAGAACACCGCTTGCCATTCCCTGACTTAACTGGAGAAGTGCCGCCCCTGCTTCCGCTTGACTTGCACCTGAAACAATATTTGCTTTAGAGAGTGATTCTGTGATTTTTAAGAGGCGATCTTGGGAGAGTCCCATTTCCTCTGTGGCCCTGGCCATCCGTGTATAAAGCTCAACGGTAGGCTCTAACCCTTGACGTGTTTCTTTTGCTATTGCTGCTACATCTTCAAATGAACCGCTAACTAGATTCAACTTGGCGTTCATCAAGGTCATTGAATCGGCTGCTGCCGCCAAGTCTTTAGCCAACATACCAAGACCAAGGCCACCGATTGCAGCACCAACTAACCCTAAGCTAGACGTAAGGCCAGCAAGCCCACCTTTGGCAGATGCTACGGCTCTTTTAGTTTTATCTTCTGCGGTTATTTCAACCCGCATCTCGCGGCTAATATCTACCATTATTTTTTCTTGGCCTGTTCCTTCCGGTATTTATTCCGGTTTTCACGTAAAATATTAACTGCTTCCCTGTACCAGGGCGGTTGTTCTAAATACGTTCCAGGGTAGGGTAAATGTAAGATGTTCCCCTCTTCGTTTACTGTTTCAGTCACCAGCCTGATTATCTGCCATGTTTTTCCTGTGATACTGGATAAGGGGCAGACATAATATTTTGTACCTAAAACCTTTGCTATATGGGGGATATCTTTTAGCGTGTTCCATTCATCTTTGCTGGCAAACGGGACAAGGTATTTTTTTCTGTTCCTACAATTCCGCTTTTCTCGGTCACGATCAGAACAGTTTTTACATTCCCAAAACCCGGAGCCAGATGTTTTGAGTGACCACCTGACCCCGGCAATTAGTTTTTTATTTCATGCACCGACAATACATAAGACGAATAAACCGCCTTGCATACCCATGAAACTAGCTCCGGCGGTGCAAGGTTATAGAACGAATCAAAATCTGTAATTTCGTTCCCGTCGAGGACAAGGTTCTCGATAAAAGCCACTTTGCTTTTAATCCGATCTTTAGTGTACCCGGCGATAATTCGTTGAGACTCGTCCGGGGTTTTCTCACTCCTGATCTTTGCCTCTTTGAAAACGTCCTCATCCACTTCAGGCATGGGGATACATTTCAGCCCAAAAACAACAGGATTCTTTTCTGCCCCAGAGTCATACGCTTCTTTAATTCCAAGGACAGGAGGCACACAGCGGTATACGTGGTTTGTGCTGTTAAAATCCATTAATATGCACTCGCTTTATCAACTGTTAATATTGCAACAGGGTATTCAGTGGTGGTACTGTAGAGGCTTTTGTAACTCAATTCAACAGTGGGTTGCGATCCGTCAGAGTTGCGCTGGGGGGTGCCAGGATTAAGCATGACGGATGGCAAATCAATAACGGCCGTGTAATTTACAGTTGCACCAGCATCCTCTCCGTTGTCTAACTTCAGCATTAAAGATGATTGAATAGGATCATCGAAGATTTGCTTAACCTCATCAGCTGAACTAAATCCGCTGGCGGGATCCTCATAGTCAATTGGAGCTGTCAACTCAACGCTAAATTGACCGCTACGATATGTTTTACCTGGCCCCTTTACGCCGCACATGACCTGCTTATCATCCATGCCATTTGTAATAGTCATGTTGATGGAATCAGGGCAGAAACTATCCATCGTGCCTTCTGCTATTGACGTGTAATTTGGAGCAGTTCCGACACGGCTTGCACCAGTACCAACAAAACAAGTAAGGTCAGCGGAACAAAAAGGAGACACGGTGGTGAATGATGCACCAGCAGTCTCAGCCGCTTCAGCATTGATAAATTCCCCAGGGCCAACTATTTCAAACGTCAGTTTAATATCGTCTGTCCCCTCGCCGTTGATAGCAACAGATTTAACCCGACCGCCGAAATACAAACGGCTCCGAGTAGTGCCTCCCTCGTCGGTGTTGACATAAAACCCTAAGGCTTTATCTCCCAATTCGGCAGCCGAAAACGGATCCGCAGCAGGATAAACGATGCCCTTAAAAGCTGAGGTATCTTCCACGGCTCTTGTTCCAGCATGGCCTAACGCATGTTTAAGTAGCGTACCGACCTCAACGCCTGGATACCATGCACATTCAAGGCTGAATGACCATTGGCTGGATCGCCTTACAACCGTAGTATCACCTAATGCAGTATCACCACCCCTGAATTCCTGGCGGCTCTCGTCGGTAGGTTCAAAAGTTGGTTGCAGGCTACCCATAACGGGGATAAACATATTTGTTTCTGAGCCTGTCACAGTGTCACGGACATCATGCTCAATAAAAGCTATGAATTGTTTAGCCATTGTCCTTGTCCTCTTTATCGGCGGCAACAGCCAGCCCGTTTTTAATAAATGCTAAAGCATCTTTTTTCTTACAAGTAATCACGTCGCCACTTTTAACGATTCCATAGCCGATGGTATCTCTTGATTCGATAAATTTAATCTTCATACACGATAATCCCCACGGTTGTACCCATTACAACGCCTTGCCGCCCTGTATCGTCCAAAACAGACCATGGCTCCGCATTTGTCGTTGATTGTGCTTGGCCATCTCTTCTGCGATCAGCAATTACGGCGTTATCAATAGTGGCCATCATAGATGAGATGTTGCCAGTGTCGGGTTTTATGGAGGTAAGTTCAAGGTTGACATGCTGGGTCACTCGTTGCCTTCCAAATTGGGTGACAACATTCCTCTCTGCCATGGATATAGACAGTTCATATTGATGGCGGCTCTTATGTAACAACTCACCAACAACATGCAAATTTGATATGGCTGCGACTGTTGTGGTCAGGTCAGCTATGGCAAGGGCTAAACTCATCGTATCATAAAACTCTGGCCTAATGTTTCGGCCTCACTGTTTGAAATATCACCTGATTCATCCCGATCAACATCAAGCCTTGCATCTTTTAAGGTGTTCTCTGCATCGGCACGGTAAGACAAATACAACTCCCACCAGGCACCATCGCCAACGGTTATGGAGTAATCCCGAAAAATGATAGCAATTGTGTAAAGAATAATGGCCTTTTGTATGCGATCTTTATTGCGCCCAGTGCTGTCTTCGTTATCCCAATAAGCATCACCTATGGTATCAAATACCATAGCCCACATGACATTGCGCTTATCTTCGAGGTATCGCTTAACCTCAAGCAATGCCGTTGCCATGACATTATCTAGTGATTGCCCAGAAGCTAGATAGTTTGAGAGATCGGTACGATAAGCTAAAAGTTCATCGGATGTGGGGTAAGCGTTAATTTCAGGCATTACCGCTCACGCTGTTTGATTTCGTAACCATCACGGTTATCAATAAAATCAAAAGCCTGTTGCTCTTCATCGAATACTTTTAATGCCCGTTTGCCGTCAACTTTATACACGGCATAATCAAACGCAACAACTTCAGGCCGCTTCACTTCGCCCACGGTGTACCCTGATCTAACAAGGTCGCGCACGTCAATGGAGTGAACCCAAATCTCTTCACCTTTTGGTGATACCACTTTGATTCTGTCAGTTTTCATAATTCACCAATAAAAACCCCTTACCAGCAAAGGTAAGGGGTTTTGGGTTTACTTCCCGATATAGGCAGTAAAGTTTATTCCGGTTGCAATAGTACCCTCAACAACGGTATAAACGCGGATATATTGATAAACCACACCACCGCGAACATTGGTGAATGGCACCTCATACCGACCAGTAGTAGAATCCACAAGGAAGTGACTAGAGCCAGCACCAAGCACCTCAAGGGCGCCCAGCTGGATGGAGGCAAGAGGAACCAGAGTGGTGTCCATTGCCTCCTCATTTGCCCCCTCAACATATATCTCATAACGCTCATCGTTGCTGGCAATTTCAATTGCGGAAACATCTACAACTAAGGTGCCTGTAACGCGGGCCGACCCGACATCAAGCACTTTAGCTGCTGAATCGACCTGGGCAGCGGCAGAAGCGGCAACGAGACCAGCATCTTTCATTTCCAGGTCTGTATCAAACGTAAACCCCGGAATATTTTTTTTAGAATCCAACA
>NBLX01000141.1 GCA_002084705.1 Desulfobacteraceae bacterium 4572_35.1 | reverse complement strand
CTTCGCAAAAGCTCCCCCTGAACGTTTATACCGCAGTGTTGAATTGGACACGACAACACCTGGAATATAAACCCTCCTTGATGATCGAGCAGCGCGAGACTGTGCTACAGCCTTGAATATACCCGTTCGGGGGACACCTGGCGTGATCCTATTGGCGAAGAAATACCGTCTCATCCCTCAAGCGAAACCATTATTTGATGCACTGAACAACACCGGGCTGCGCATTTCACCCACAATCCTGGATACAACATTACGCCTAGCCGAAGAAATCACATAACTTGTGCCCCCTCCCCCCTTTCCATTCTCCATTCTTCTCCCCTCCCCCCTTGCATCCTCCCATCTTTGCGCTACAGTTCCTCCAAATCAACGCTGGAGGACACAATGCCAGACACACTCAAATTCGACATTACCAAAGATGATTTGACCCGCTTCGCCGGTTGCGGCCCAGCCTTCGTCACCTTCGGCGAGACGATGGTGCGCGACACCCCCGCCGACAGCGAGCGCCCGGAGCGCACGCGCCTGGTACACCTGTCGATGGCGGGTAGCGAGTACACGCTGGCGCTGGGCCTGGCCCGCCTGGGCATCCCGGCGAGCTACATCACCCGCGTGCCGGCGAACCCCTACGGCTACGCGCTGCGCAACATCGCCCGCGAAAACGGCCTGAACACCGAGCACATCGTCTGGGCCTCGAAGGTGGACTTCGCCACCCAATCCCCCTCGCTCCGCTCCGGGGACTTCGCCACCTAACTATTTTCAAGGAGTGTTCACAAGCCTGTGGCACACTACAGCAGGTGAAAATTTATCAACGGATTGAACGGATTACAACGGATTTTAGATTCGCTGATTCGCCATTTTCAGAGGAGAATACCGTAGCGCTACTGGAACGGGCAGCAGTCTATGCTTACGCCGACCTCATTGGGTATACGACAGATCATAGGGAAGGAGAAGATTTCTATCGTAAAGACCAGTCTGGCTGCTGTGTCCGGTCGCCAGACCGTGCCACAACGGGGCCCGCCCGAACACTTTCCAATATTCCGCACTACACGCAACCTCATTTGACCTGTAAGTTAAGGTGCTTTATACTCAACAATAGAGGAGAGGCAACATTGTTGCGACATCCCATTACGGCGCTCGTCACACGGGATTTCCATATAAGATGCCAATATGGGGGATCTATACGGAGAGATTCCGTATAATAATATGTTAGCCAGATAAAAACTCAAACATGGCAAATTTTTCATTGGAGAATGAAATGGGCAAAAAACAAGTTTACAGAAATTTAGATGCATTAGAACCCATCAAGAAAATATTGGGGGAAGCAGATGAGGCATTAAACGATGAGAGCAGAACCATTGAAACAAGCGAAATGCCCGAAATACTTGGTGCTATAGCAGGTGGTGCGGTTGGTGTAGGAGCAGGACTAACATTAGTATATGTTGCGGGTATTTCTGGACTTAGCGCAGTCGGAATAACTTCTGGATTGGCTACACTTGGGTCTATAATTGGTGGCGGGATGGTAGTAGGTATATTTGTTGCAGGAGCGCCAATGGCTGTTTTAGGTATAGGTGGTTATGCTTTGCTTTCACATCGAAACAAAAAGAAACTAAAGCAGGCAAAAGAGGCATTATTACAAGAGACGTTGCGAAAGTATGATGCAATCATTAGAGAATTGAATCGAAAAATCAACCTATCCGAAGAACGAGCTAAATATTTGGATGCCTTGAATGTTCTGTTACAGCAGATTATTAAGGATTTAGAGGCAGATTTAGGAACGGATAAAGCTGCATGAGTCACTCAAAAGATTACAAACTGTCAAAACAAGAACAAGAAAAGTTGAGTGTACTCAAATATCAGGGACAGAGTTTGCATAAACTCAATAACCAAACGGATGATATACTATCAGATTTAGAGTCATCAATCAGTCAATCCGAGAAAATTCTTGAGCGATATGGAAAGAATTCAGATAAAGTTATTGTTCGGCAGAGCTATCTAAACATATCCGAGAAAATGCCAACCCTTCGTTCGTGGGATAAAATACTATTGGAGGCAGAAGAAAATATTGACGGCCCTGCATTAATGACCGATGTTTTATCGCTTGACGAAATTCAGCTGATAGAACAGAAAATTTCTTTTCTACACGGGGATTTTGATGCAATACATAGATTAGATAAACTTGATTGGGCAATTTGTGGGGTTGCAGGAGTTTTGGCAGCTCTCGTTGATGTCTTCTTAATACAAATGCCCAAACATCCAGAGTTCCTTGGAGGAAAAGCATCTGAAGGTGGTCCTTTGGCAAATTGGATCCGAGAAAAAGTCAATCATGCATTTTCGCCAGAAGAGATTAAAAGGTTAGAACGGGAAAATTGGGTTCCATATGACCCTGCTCATTCAGCAAATTTGTCTCAAAAAGTTGATGGACTTGGTCCCGGAACGCATAGGTTCCAATCTTTAGGCCATGACCCGATTTTGGGCTTTATCTTTGGTGTAAAAGATATTTTGATGGGTACATTTACGGCTATTGATAAGAACGGTAATTTAGTAGTACAAAGAGTAGATATAACAGACCCATCAATTATCGGTATGAGTATTTTTGAAGCAATGGGGCGTGTTTTTGGTCATCTGAAATCAGATATAGCTACACCTAGGGGGCTGCCAGTGCCTTTGATGCCGATCTTTCAGTTCTTGCAATTTGGTGAACTAGGTAAACAAGGTTATACCGTAGGTAAAGTAACCAGAATTATGTATCGAAGTGGTTATGATTTTAGACATTTTCTGGCAATGTCAATTGCACCTCTTTTAATAGAAGTACTTGTAAGATTGGGTTATTTTGCAAAGCGAATGCACGAAGGATATAAATTTACGGATGCTATTCCAGTAAATTTGCCACTGTCTGAGCAACAACCAAAGCTACACACTATGTTGTTCTCTGCGCATTTGATTGCAACGGCAGCAAATGCAGGTAAAGTAGCCATCGGACAGAATCCACTGATGATAAATTATCCTCAATGGCTTGCATTTTTTAGATATGCAATTCCTCAACTTAAATGGGTGTTATTGGACAAAAAGAACGAAAGATTCCAATACGTGCAAAGAAGAATAGATGCTGATTGGCAAGTAATTGATAGGGATTTAGAAGCTACTTGGAATTTGGTTGCAATGAAGCCAGTATTCTTAATCTAAACAGAGGTGTTACAAAAAAAATCTGGCTAACAAATCAATGCACGCGAATTGCTACCGCCCGTTTTTACAACGGTTACGCGCCAGCAAAGAAATGGGTAATTGTGGCGAGCATCGCCCACCCGCAATCGCGTGATTTCAAGCGTTAGCCGCTACGCAGCAAAAAGAGCCGCAAGTGATTATACTTTTCAGCTCTTTTATGCTATGATAACTGGAGGGAGTTGGTGTTAATCTTTATGTGACTTGTTGCCTCTGCTAGTTTTTTGTGGTATCCTCACTTTGCTGATCAAACTTTCAAGGGTAAATTGTAATTGGTGAACTTTACGACGATCTGCTTCAACAGTAGCTTGTAGTTTAGTAAGATTTTGCAAAATATGCCCTACCATCATTTCAACCGATATACTGTCTCTAGCCCATAAAGTCAACATATCTCTAGGAGGCATTGTTCGCATAAGAAAGACTCTCTTCGAGTAATTGTAATTGTCCTGCCCTAACTTGTTCAGTTTCTATTTGCGGTGGTTCAAAATTTGTAATTAGCACCTCTTTGTTGAGCTTACGTGAGGTGTCATTTTTCTTAACCCTCATTCCTGAGTAAGACTCTACAGAGATAATATTATACCCTTTATACAAGTTATGAATTTCTGGTATATCATATGACGATAAAATCCATTTGCATCTTGAATTGTGCAGATGGTTGGCTAACTGCCAATGATCGTCCCAACTTCTCATATTGTGAAGATAATTACAATTATTACCTGGATACGGAGGATCAACGTACATCACTGTTTTGTCACGGTCATAGCGAGCAAAGCAATCTTTCCAATCCATATTCTCAATGATAACTTTTTGCAAACGCTCGTAAACTGGTTCTATTCTTTTTCGCAGAAATTTTAATGCGCCAATGAGCCGGTTCCCATGCCCACCATCGGTGATACTGGTTTGAAAACGGGGATAGTGCAATTCACCACCCCACCCAGCCATAATAATATAGTAAAAACGATGTGCACGTTCCATATCGGTCAAAGTTGAAGTATCTAAATTCGCGAGACGTTCAAATTCCGCACGGGACACAAGTTCCCATTCAAAAGATTGGACAAGTTCTTCAGGTTTATACTTGACGACGCGGAAAAAGTTTACCAGTTCTTCATCTATATCATTAAGTACTTCAACTTTGCTTGGAGGTTTTGCAAACAATACCCAGGCGGCACCAGCAAATAGTTCTAAATAGCAAGTATGTTCAGGAATTAGGGCAACTATTTGCTTTCGTAAACGGGATTTGCCGCCTACCCACTTGAAAGGACTATTTATAATTTTATACTTGTTGTTTTGGCTCATTGAATAACCTCTTTGATCCTGTCTCTATTAGAGACATTGTACCATGTTTAATTGTATTTGTCAAGTTTCTATTGCTACATATCAGCGAACTTGAGTCCGGCAAAAAGAAACCAACCGCAGAACTTGTGCTCAATGCTGCTCGTTTGTTTTGTGTTAGTACTGATCAATTATTGAAAGATGAATTAGATTTGGACAGGGAGGATTAGATTAAATGAACTACGTTTTTGCAGGTAGTATACCCGCAAAAGGCCAAGTAGAAAAACTACGCC
Source organism: Desulfobacteraceae bacterium 4572_35.1 (assembly GCA_002084705.1). Lineage (GTDB taxonomy): Bacteria > Desulfobacterota > Desulfuromonadia > Desulfuromonadales > Desulfuromonadaceae > Desulfuromonas. Next base: position 961 of record NBLX01000141.1, on the reverse strand, counting down.
TCACTTTAAGCACTTACCAGGATGGCACAGGTCAACTTGTTTTTGAGCTTGGCAAGAGTTTGCCCGGTTGGAGAGATTTTGAGCGTTCAGTGGCCCTGGCTTTTGCTGGCATTGCTCAAGAGAGCAAGGCTATTTTTGATGTCCTTGTTCCAATTTCCGAAAACCCTGAAATGAGCTTTGGCATCTCGTGCAAAATGCGTGAAACATTGCGAACAGTGGAAAGAACAGGACGAGTAACGGTGGAAGTTTCTAATTCATCGGGTAAGTTTTGGGACGCACTCGGAGCTAATGGCATTGATGATTATGATGCTGCCCCTGATACAGCCGGAAAAATTCTTCTCAATTTGGTTGAGAGTTGGCACAATGAAGTTAGTCTGGAGCAAGGAGGAACAGTTGACGTAAGTAAGAGCTTCTACTTGTTGCTTCAGTGGCACAAACGCTCCAGCAGGTATCAATTGTTTCAATTTCCAACCCATCTACCAGATCCCGAAACTCTGTCCTGGAAAGTGGAAGGCAGACGTTTAGTAGGTCGTAACAATGATGGCGTGATGATAGAATGGTATGGATACTCAGGAGGACAGCTAAAATACTATCCTTTTGCCGATAATGCAATTTGGTCATCAGACATTTTCCAGCTTGAGCCTTTACCAGAAAACGACTTGGGATATGGGCTCAGGCGGCGAGTAATTGAATATTTTCCAGACCTCTGGCGAGCAGCAAATGAGATGTAAACTCTCCGTTCATGGGATTGGGGGCGCGGCCAACTCGTGCATACACCCGACCCGCGCCTACGGCGCTCTAAAGCAGCAGCGCGCTTGCATGGGCAGATCGTTTTCCAGCGAAAGCCCTGTTGCATGGGACGGCGCGGGCGGGTGATGCGCAACCGTTATACGGACTTACTGTGGGGGCCACACGCTACTACGGGGTGCTCCGCCGTGACGGACCACGTGCGTGACCGTTC
>NBLX01000140.1 GCA_002084705.1 Desulfobacteraceae bacterium 4572_35.1 | reverse complement strand
TTGCAACAACGTGGAATGACTTGGGTTAGGGAACAGCACACCTGGGATAAAACCACTGGCGTTTATCGGGATATTTATGAAAAGCTTATTCGGACAGGATCAACAGGATAATATCTGACGGTTAAAAGCATAGAATCTGGATTAAGTCCTTGATCTTTTATTCTTTGCTTTTATCCGATCTTATCCTGTTAATCTTGTCGGAAACAGGTTTATAGCTTTTGGGATGTTATTAAATATGAAAGTATTGTCATTTTCCTACTGCTTTCCAGGTAAGGAAAACCCAACATGGGGAATGTTTGTCTATCAGCGACTGGCGGCATTGCACAAGTTGGAGGAGGTCAGAGTCTGTTCACCGGTGCCGTGGTTCCCTGTAATCAAGAACAATATGGCGAACCCTGACGAACAGGTATGGCATGAACTGGCAGTATATCGCCCGCGGTTTTTTTATTTTCCAGCCATTTTAAAAAATTATGATGCGCGATTGTATGCGCTGGGGTTAAAGCACTGGCTTAAAGACCTTTGCAACGGGTGGCGACCTGATGTGCTGGATGCACATTTTATTTGGCCAGACGGCGTTGGTGTAGCCCTGTTGGCGCAGGAACTTGGTATCCCCTATGTGATCACCCTGCGGGGTAAGTTATATGAATGTCTCAAAGTTCCATCGCAAACTCAGCAATGTGCTCAGGCGTTGCAAGGTGCTGCAGCTGTTATTAGTGTTTCATCGCGTATGGCAAACGAGGCAGCCACTTTAGGTGTTGCGCAAGAACAGTTGCATGTAATCACCAATGGGGTGGATTGTGACCATTTCCGACCACGGGATAGATCTAATTGCCGCAAGCAATTGAGTTTGCCCGAAGAGGGAAGACTGCTGGTTACCGTGGCTCATCTTGGTCAACGCAAAGGTCATCATGAAGTGATTCAAGCCCTTGCTGCTCTGCCCGATGATGTTCGACTTGTTATTGTTGGCGCAGCTGCTCAGGGGGGCAACGCTGATGGCTTACGTGAATTAGCTCGCAATGTGGGAGTTGAAAAACGGCTGATTTTACCCGGACCGCAACCATATGATAAAATTCCCCTCTATTTTTCTGCAGCCGATGCCAGTGTGCTGGCTTCATATCGCGAGGGGTGCCCGAACGTTGTGCTAGAAAGCCTAGCGACGGGTACACCGGTTATTGCAACAGATGTAGGTGCGGTACCAGATATTTTGCCGGTACCTGCCGTTGGGCGTATTGTTGAGCCGCAAAAAGTTGATCCACTGCGTGATGCTATGGCAGAAGTTCTTAACCAGCAGTGGGATGCCGAGGTTGTGGTTCGTGCTAGTGGAGTGCGAAGTTGGACTCAGGTAGCTAAGGAAGTAAGGGATGTTTTTGAAAATCTTTTTTGACAGGATTCCATAGGATATAATCTGATGTTTAGATCTTAGGTAAAACCTTAGGTTCTTTTGTTTTTGATTTTTATCCGAACTTATCTTGTTGATTCTGTCGAAGAGCTTTGCTTTTAAAAATGGAGTTCCTATGCAGCAAGTCAAACCAATTAACCATAAACTCATTCAAGCAGACCGCAATCGCCGCATCATAGCAATTGTTGGTGATACTCAAGTTGGTCTATGGGTTGTGCGTAGTATGGCGCGTAACGGTCTGGAAGTACACGCAATTGTCAACACTGTCCATGGGCAATCAGCACATAGCCGATATGCTGCCAGTGCCTGGGTGTTGGATAATAATCCTAAGATGGCAGGATTTTCCGATGAGATTATCCAGCTGGCAAAACAACTCGATGTCGGCTCAATTATGCCGGTATCGGAGGGCTTTCATAATGGTTTGATCTCTATGCGTGATCGCTTGGATGACGCCAATATTCACCTTTTTTCCCCGAGCCGTGAAACCTTCGATAAAGCGACTGATAAAGATTATGTGCATCAACTTTGTCTCGATCTGAATATACCGGTTGCCAAAGGGATGCGTTTAGATGAGTTGATGGCAAAAGATCCTGCCTCAACGTTAAATTACCCACTGGTGTTGCGAACCAGAAAGCAAAATGTAAGCGGCGGCAAAGTGCCGGTAAAAGCAGCTTATGCCCGAGACCTCCAGGAGTTATTGAACTGGCAGCGCCAGTTTAAAGACTTTGCCGATAATGTCATTGTGCAGGAATATCATCCCGGCGCGGAAGAACACGTGCAGATACTGATGCACAATGGCGAGATGTTTATGAGCGGAGATTATATCGGTGAGCACCACATGCCCCTTGCTGGGGGGGTTACGGTGCAACGGATCAGTTGTCATCACCAGCCGGTTATTGATGATACGGTAAAAATTTTAAAGGCACTCAACTGGCAGGGGATCGCTGGAGTGCAGTTTCATTACGATCCTGAAACCGGCAAATATATTTTTTTAGAGATTAATCCCCGTTTTAGTGGGGGGTTGCCTACGGTAGTTATGGCCGGATTCGAAGCGTCATTTAATCTGTGGCAAAGTCATTTTGAACCGGACAAAATGGCTAAGGGCAACTATCGGGTAGGTTTGCGTTCCAGAATTTTAGGCGGCGATGCTAATTGGTTTTTGGGCCAATTAAGGCGCGATGAATTGCCTCCCGGGCAACAACATCCTGGTAAAATCAAAGCTGCTCTTACCCTGTTGTGGCACTGTGGACCATGGACAAAGGACGATTCTTTTCTGCTCGTTGATCCCAAACCTTTCTTCGTTGATTTTAAGCAGATGTTGAAGAAGTTGGGAGCGCGTGGGCATGAAATAGTTAATTAGAAAACTATTTTGCCACAGACAGAATCAGACAAGGTCGGACAAAAAATCTGTAGTTGTAGAGGATAAATCATACTTACTGAGGAAGTAGATAGTGGATATTGATAAGGTTACGTATAAAATCAATGGTGCAATTTATGAGGTAAATCGCGTCCCTGGTTCAGGATTTCTCGAAAATGTTCATGAAGCTCAGCTATTGAATTATCTAAGAGCAACAAATTACAAGGTTGGTTTGCTGGTTAATTTTTCTCATGACAATGCAAAAATTAAAAAATTTGTGCTCTAAGTCTGTTTTTGTCTGATTTGTCTGTGGCTAAACGAGGTTTTATGAAACCAGGTGTTTTTATTACGTTTGATGTCGAATGCAGTATGGGTGGTGCTTGGCAAAATTCCAATCTTAAACCAATCCCACCACGTTTGGGCATGATGGGGGAATACGGAGATAGCCAGTTTGGTATCCCATTGATCTGTGATGTTCTTAAACAATCTGACCTTGCGGCCACCTTTTTTCTCGAACCGTTCAATGCCGATCTTGGCTATCCGGGAGAAACTGAGCCGATTGCGCGTCTCTTGGTAGAACACGGGCAGGATGTTCAACTGCATATACACCCCAATCATGTTCATTATGGTCTTATGCAGGCGGGAGAAAAGATCCAAAGAACAGATCAGATGGCCGATTTGAGTCGTAAACGCCAACAGGAAATTATAGTTGACGGTGCCGATCTTTTGGAGAGGTGGACTAACACTCGCCCAATTGCCTTCCGCGCTGGCAATATGGGTGCTTCAGAGGAAACGTTGTTGGCGATGAAAGATGCCGGTCTCTGGATCGATAGCAGTTATACTTTCCCCTATGTCGGCGGGCAGTGCTGCTTTCAGGAAACAGAGCGCTACAATGGTGCCAAATGGTATGGAGATGTTTTAGAGGTTGCACTGTCAGCCTATCAGCAGCCAAAGATCCCCGGACTGCATCCGGCTAAGCCGGTTGACCTGATGGGCTCGTCATTTGAAGAGTGTCGTGATGCGGTGCAGATGATTTGTGATGCCGGAGGTGATGCCGTATTGATCTTGCACAGTTTTAGTTTGTTTAAGGTGCGCGATAAACAGTACCGCGATGGCAAGTTAAATAAAGTGGTGCTGCGCCGCTTTGAAAAGTTTTGCCAGTGGCTAGATGATAATCGGCAGAACTATCCCCCACGGACTTTTTCTAATATGGGACACTTAGTTAGTGAAGAAGGATATCAGCCAAAAGCAGTGGCTCCATGTATTATTCGGAAACCAGTGCGAGCATTAACCCGAAAATTTGTGCAAGGGTTGAATAACTTTTATTGGTTTTAGTTACTTTTATAGGCGAATAACCAGATTTTGCCACGGGCACACACTAGACAAATGCGGACAAATAAAAATCTATTTTTACTTAAAAACCCAGAACCGTTTTTTCGTCTTCGTTTAGCTATGTCTGTATGTGTTTGTAGCTAAAAGGGAAACCACGATGGAATATTTTGATATTTTAAATGTTATTGGTAACACTCCAGTATTGCGATTGGCCAAAATTTCATCTTTACCCCTTTTTGCCAAGGCTGAATATCTTAATCCTGGTGGTAGTGTCAAAGACAGGGTTGCTAAGTATATGATCACTCAAGCAGAAAAAAAAGGGCTGTTGTCTCCCGGCGCAACGATTATTGAAGCAACGTCTGGAAATACCGGGATTGCGGTCGCCTTTGTCGGGGTCAGTTTAGGGTATCGGGTCATTATTGTAATGCCTGAAGATATGAGTGAAGAGCGTAAAAAGATTATCAAAGCATTAGGGGCTGAATTGGTTTTAACCCCGTCCAATGAAAGCCTGACTGGTTCCGTAGAAAAGGTTAAACAGCTTGCCGCACTAATTCCAGATTCCCATATTCTTGGGCAATTTGAAAATCCCGATAATCCAGAAATTCACTATCTTACCACGGGAAATGAACGAACAGAATCCAGACGTTAAAATTATCGCAGTGGAACCAGAAAATTCAGCTGCCTTGCTTGGGCAAGAACCGGGCTTACACCAGATTCAGGGTATTGGAGATGGTTTTATCCCGCCAGTGCTGGATGTTTCCTTAATAGACGAGGTTATTGAGGTTAGCGACGAAGATGCGATAAAAACGGCGCGTGATCTTGCTCGTCTTGAGGGTACACTGGTTGGTACTTCATCTGGAGCTAATGTTTGGGCTGCCATGAAGATTGCCAAAAAACTTGGCTCAGAGAAACGGGTAGCGACTATTTTGCCGGACAGGATTGAACGATATTTTAGTACTAGTTTGATTTGAAACCGTATTTAGCCACCGACTTACATAGACAAATACGGACAAACCAATGTTATGAAAAAACTTACTACGCTACGGATTACAGATTAAACCCGATATTTGTGTTTTTGCTCTTGTTTCACTTCATGTTTTCGTCCGCTTTAGTCTGTATACGTCTGTGGCGGAAAATAGAGGTTTTTTATGCTGCCAATCATAGCCAGAAATATTTTCAACCTGCAAGAAACGCTCTTGGGTCGTCCCAGTTTCAAGATTTTAGCCGAACTGCTTAAATCGGAATATTGGTCTCAGGAGCAGATTCGCCAACTACAGCTAAGTCGGTTGCAGAAAACTATACACTCAGCTTATGCGAACACAGCGTATTGGCGTGAGTTGATGGTTGCTGCCGATATTTCTCCCGATTCCATTAC
>NBLX01000139.1 GCA_002084705.1 Desulfobacteraceae bacterium 4572_35.1 | reverse complement strand
AGCACTGATATTACGTCAACAGGGGATTGAGGTTTACTGTATCTGTTTTGTCAGCCCGTTTTTTGATGCCGAAAAAGCACTACAAACCGCTGAACTATACAATCTGCCCTTGCAAGTGATGGACATTGGTGCAGAGCACTTGGAGATGCTGAAAAATCCCCGCTATGGCTACGGGCGCAACATGAACCCGTGTATTGATTGCCATGCCCAAATGTTTGAATTTGCCGGCAAGGTGATGGAGCAACAGGGTTACGACTTTCTATTTTCCGGCGAAGTGCTGGGGCAGCGGCCAAAAAGTCAGACCACCAATGCTTTGCAATCGGTAACGAAAGCTTCAACATGGTCTGGGCGTATTTTGCGCCCCCTAAGCGCTAAACTGTTGCCCATTACCACAATGGAAGAAGATGGACTGGTTGATCGTGGGCAGTTATTGGATTTTCAGGGACGCTCGCGCAAACCACAGGAACTATTGGCAAAACAGCTTGGAGTTACCGATTATCCTGCCTCCGGTGGCGGTTGCATGTTAACCGAGAATTCATTTTCCGGCCGCTTAAGAGATCTGTTCGAACATCAACCTGGCTGCGATGTCGCGGATATTGAACTCCTCAAGCATGGGCGACCCTTTCGCTTGTCACCCCAGGCTAAATTAACCTTGGGGCGTAATCGTGCTAACAACGAGGCGCTCAAGAGACTATCTGGTAATGGCGGTTGTTTGCTACGTTGCAGTAATTTCTCCGGCCCGCTGGGGGTGGTGAGTGGCACTCCGAATGATGATGACATGAGCACTGCCGCCGGAATTGTTGCCTCGTATGGCAAGGGTAATAAGGAGGAGCAAGTTGAGGTGTTAGTGCAGCAGGATGGGCAGAAATCGGTGCTGACGGTTGCTCCCATGGCACGGGAGTTAGCGCAAACTATGCAGCTTTGATCTATCGATGTCAGCCATGTAGGTGTCAGGTAGCTATGTAGTTCGCAAAGCAAGTACTAGATCCCCGTTTTCACGAGGATGACGACTTTTGCAAGAGACTCAAACATTACTTAATACTGTAAACTATCAGGATATTGTAAGCAGCTGGAATTGCCCACCCTATACAAGTTATTTCAGTGGCTTAAGCCAGGCAACAAACTCTTCTGCCGGCATTGGCTTGGCGTATAGGTAGCCCTGACCGATGTTGCACCCCTGTTCGAGGAGAAACTGCTCCTGCTCGACTAACTCGATTCCTTCGGCGATAATTTCCATATTCATATTGTGACCAAGGGCGATGATCGAGGTGGTTATTGCAGCATCGTTGTCGTTATTGGTAACATCGCTGATAAACGAGCGGTCGATTTTAAGTTTATCAATCGGCAAGCGTTTCAAATAGCTGAGCGATGAATAGCCGGTACCAAAGTCATCAATTGAGAAATGTACTCCAAGCTTTTTAATATCGTCCAAGAGGCTGATTATCTGATCATCATCATCCATCAGCATGCTTTCGGTAATCTCCAATTCAAGTAATCTCGGATCCATTTCAGTATGTTGCAGTATCTGAGCAACGGTGTGTTGTAAATTGTTCTTAAATTGCACTGCCGAAATATTTACCGCCACGCACACCGGCTTTACCCCCTGCTGCAACCATTGCTGATTTTGGGCGCATGCTGTTTGCAATACCCACTCGCCCAATGGCACAATTAATCCGGTTTCCTCGGCAAGTGGGATAAAGTCTTGCGGTGATATTATCCCAAGTTCTGGATGGATCCAGCGCAATAGCACCTCTACGCCGACCATGGTATTGTTGCTGATATCAACTTGTGGTTGATAGTACAGGACAAATTGATCTTTTTTCAACGCATCGCGTAATTGGATCTCTAATTCCTGCAATTCGCGGGCACGGGAATTCATGTTGTTAGTGTAAAACTGAAAATTATTCTTGCCCTGTTTTTTAGCATAATACATCGCAACATCGGCATTGGTCATTAAACCGGTGGCATCCGTGGCATCGTGCGGATAACGGCAGATGCCGATACTTGCTGAAATAAACAGTCGGTGTTCATCAATCTCAAATACCCTGGCGACTGTCTCTAATAATTTTTTGGCTATTGATTTGATATCATCAAGGCTTGAACCTTTTTCAACAATGATAACGAACTCATCACCACCAAGTCTGGCAATTGTGTCGCAGTCATCTATTTCCCGGTGTAGGCGTTGTGCTACCAGGGTGAGCAATTTGTCGCCAATATCGTGTCCGAGAGAATCATTAATATTTTTAAAGCGATCGAGATCTATAAAGAAGACTGCCATCGAACTATCTGTTCTATTGGCATAGGCAATTGCCTGTTGCAGTCTTTTGCGAAACAGGCGGCGGTTGGGCAAATTGGTTAAAGTGTCGTGATTGGCGAGATAGTCGAGTTGCGATTTTTTCTCTTGTAAACGTTTTTTATCCTGCTGTTGTTCACTGATATCTTTAAAGACTAAGACTGCGCCTTCGTTGTTGTTGCTATCGTCAATAAGTGGAGTGCTGATGTACTGTGCCGAAAAACACGAGCCGTCGCGGCGTTGAAACAGGGTGGTGGTAGAATGATGAGTTTCCCCTTTGCCGAGCAGCAAAGACCTAGCTACTGGGTGTTCAGAGTCGGTGAGTGGTTTGCCATTTTCATGTAAGACCGGCAATAGCGGGGTGAAACAACTGCCGAGCAGCTCTTCTGCTTTAAAACCGAGCAATTTACTGGCGGCAGGATTAACAAAAGTGGTGCGCCCTAACTTATCTAAACCAACAATACCATCCCCAGCGGCATGGAGGATTAACTCATTGTGGCGACGCAGCATATTTATATTATTGACTTGCTGTTGCACTTTGCGGGAGATAATTACTCCTATTACAATAACAATTAACAGAACAATTGCGCTACCAATTGCGATTTGCTGTAGACGATTAGTCAATAATTGTTGGGTTTGATTGCTGAATTGGTCATATTGATTCTGCGTTAATTCAGCAACATAGGTGTTGAGGTTGTCCATGGCTAAAAAACGTTGTTGTAATACTCGCTCCAGTTGAGCACGTTGCTGATCTAGTTGTAACCTATCGGCACACAACTGATATAATCCACCGCTTACAACTATGGTCTGGTGTTGTTGATCGATGTGGTAATTATTGCCGAACAGGGCGATTTTTAAATCTTCCAAAGTTTGAATTGCCTGATCTGCTGCTGGCATGTCAAGAGCTTTATCTAAGATAAATAGGTTGCGTTCTAGGTGCTCAAGACTTGGTTTGAGCATGTTATCCCTAACATCAGCAAGGCGATCGCCATGCAATGTGCTGATCAGGATTTCAACATGTTGTGTTAATTGGGCAACTTCGGTTTTGATCTCCCCTAACAGAAGAAACCAACGCTCTCCTCTTTTTTTAAGAATTTTATTAGCTATGCGTTGCGCTTCCGTTTGATCAGCTACCCGCCAGCGGCGAATGTCGATGGCTTCCTGTAGGCGTTGCTGCCCAAGTTGAATGTTGGCAAAGGAATGTAGCCGTTGCAATAATTTACGTACATTCGAGCGTTGATTCCCATGGATATATTCTTTGTTAATCACCCAGCGGCGCTGTGCCCAGATGTCAGCTTGTTGAATAATTTGTTCTATATTACGGGTGCTGCGGGCAAATAGCTGTTTAGCCCGCTGATCGTCGAGGCGTTCAATTAAGCGGGTTATGGTTTGCGGGTAGCGTTCTATTATGGTACCGAGATTACCGCTGTAGTCGGCTTCATAAAATAGCTGCAGTGTTTCAGAGCGGATTTGAGCTAACAATACTTTTAGCTGTTGAACTTCCTTATCCGTTTGTTCCAGCTCGACACTTACCTTATATTTTTCTCGGCTTATATCTGCGGCAGTTTTATAACCCTGTCCGATAACTGCGCATACGGCGACAGTCGTAGTAAATATCAAAAGCCAGATAAGGGTGGCTATTGAATGTTGCTTGTTGGCTTTATTCATCGTTTAACCGTTGCTTTGAGCAGTTGCTTAATGTGGTGCCAGTTAAAGGGGGCGATGGTGTTGTCGGTTAGCTGTGTTGCCCATACTTGGTTACTGGCTTGATGTTGTAATGGACTAAGGGTAATAGGACAACCGAACCCGAGGTCGAAACTACCAATTTGTTCCAAGGCGCTGATAATGTTTTCGCGTGATGGTGCTACTTTGATTGTGCTAATAGCATGGAGGAGTAACCGAGCGCTGATATAGCCCTCCAGACCAACATATTCAGCTGAATTCTCTGGCGTAAATTGTTGCAGATCGGCTAGATATTGTTGCACAATTTCGGTTCCGTGTTGCTCAATGACGGGCACTACCTGGGTAACAATAACTCCGTTACAATATTGGTTGCCAAGTTTTTGTAGCAGTAGTTCGCTACCAACAAAAGATACATTAAGAAATAACGCTTTTAGTCCGGCTTGTTTTGCTAGAGTGATAAACTTGGCACAGGGAGCGTAGGCACCAACCATAATTACTGCCTTGGTATCGTTGCGTGACATGAGTAAATCGGCGAGAGCATTTTCTACGGCTACAGTGTTGCGTTCGTAGCGCACATGGAGAATGTTTAGATCATCTGTTAAACCGTGTTGTTTAAGTGCGGAAAAACCACTTACGTATCCGGCATCACCGTAACCATCTCGCTGGGTAAAAAAAGCAATTTGTTCAGGGTGTAATCCTGCTTGATCGATAAGTGCGTCAACCATCGCTGTGATTTCCTGCTTGTAGCTGGCGCGATAATTGATGGTAAACGGAGCAAAAAACAACACTCTTTTTTCACGAATTATAGGCAAGGATGCAATGGCGGTTGGCGTGCCAACATTGCCGATTATCGCCAGCACATTATCCTCATCAATCAGTTTGCTCATGTTTGGTGCAACACGGTACGGTTCGTAACCGTCATCATAGGTGATTAGTCGCAACTTGCGTCCATGGATGCCGCCAGTGCTATTGTAACGAGATAAAGCCAGTTGTACGCCATCGCGCATATGGCGACCAAGTTGTGCCGTCGGTCCACTTAGGGCAGTCGACATCCCCAACACAATTTCATCTGTAGTCATCATTGTGGTTGTATCAGCCCCCGATTGCGATCCCCACAGAACGGCTGGGGCACAAAAACCCGCC
>NBLX01000023.1 GCA_002084705.1 Desulfobacteraceae bacterium 4572_35.1 | reverse complement strand
AATATTCAAGACTGCGACCACCGCCGTGAAGCATCAACAACAGGGGAACAATAAACAATGACGGTAGATATCCTCTGTTACTGCCTGGTGCCGGCAGTTCTCAATTTATCTATATTATCTCACACTTTAGAGGTTTTTTGTTTTCCTATCTCGGATTTTGGGATGGGGAGACGGGTGATGATATAGGAAGTGTGGAGTATAACAGCCTGATTAAATAGCATATTAGGCATAATATGCTGTGCTTTGCCGGTGACACGATAGTTAGTTTATCTAAATGTGATTGACGTAAAACGATCGATTTTGTTAGTGTTGCCAATTGTTTATGCTTATATCTCAAATTTTGCTTAAATTTTGAATCTGATAGTTAGGATATGGATGTGGCGAATAAGATAATAATTGATGAGTTACGCTGTAAAGGGTGTGCGTTATGTACTGTTGCGTGCCCACAGGGGTTGATCACCATGGCAAACGAGCTTAATAAACAGGGTTTTCTGCCAGCGGTAATAAGTGCTGAAAATCTGGAACGCTGTACTGGTTGTACCTTTTGTGCGCTGGTTTGTCCCGACGTGGCTATAGAAGTCTATCGAGGAGACAAGTAGGTAATGGAGGAAAGCTTGACGAAACGTTTATTTGTTAAAGGTAACGAAGCGATCGCCATGGGAGCACTTGAGGCTGGCTGTCGTTACTATTTTGGTTATCCGATCACCCCGCAAAGTGATATCCCCGAATATATCTCGCGTGAAATGCCAAAGCTTGGTGGGCAATTTTTGCAGGCGGAGAGTGAGATTGCTTCCATAAATATGTTGTTGGGAGCTAGTGCCTGTGGCGCGCGCGCCATGACATCCTCTTCCAGCCCGGGTATCTCTCTGAAGCAGGAGGGGATCTCCTATATGGCTGGCAGTGAGTGTCCTGGAGTTATTGTCAATGTGTGTCGTTCCGGTCCTGGTTTGGGAGGGATTGATGCTTCCCAGGCAGATTATTTTCAGTCGGTTAAAGGTGGTGGGCACGGTGGTTATCATATTATCGTCTTGGCTCCAGATTCTGTTCAGGAGATGTACGATTTGGTGATGCTGGCATTTGATCTCTCTGATCGCTATCGGGTTCCGGCAATGATATTGGCCGATGCTGTTATCGGTCAGATGAAAGAGGGCTTGACCCCTCACCCATACGTGGCACCAGCCGATCTGGCTACCAAAGAGTGGGCACTTATTGGTGGTGGAAAAGCTGGTGAGCAGAAGGTGGTCAAGTCACTGTATCTGGGTGATGGAGAACTGGAAGCTCACAACAATAAATTGCACGCAAAGTACGCTGTTATGCAGGAAAAAGAGGTGCGTTTCGAGGCTGTAGAGCTTGACGATGCTGAGATGGTTGTTACCGCTTACGGTAGCGCAGCGCGCATTGCCAAGACAGCGGTACGCTTGGCGCGTGAACAGGGGCTGAAAGTTGGTTTGTTGCGACCTGTCACGTTGTTTCCTTTTCCAAATGTGGCGTATAAAAAATATGCTGGCAACGGTCAGAAGGTGTTGTGCTGTGAACTGAATAATGGCCAGATGGTTGATGATGTTCGTTTGGCGATCCCAACTACGGAGGTAGTGTTTTATGGTCGGGCAGCAGGTGCCGGTTCATTGCCTACACCGGAAGAGTATTTAGCCCAGATTCGCAAACATTATGAGGCTTGATGATGACGACAGAAATGAAGAAAATATTTTCCCGTCCTGATTCATTGAAGGATGTTCAAACCCATTATTGCCCCGGTTGTCAACATGGCACAATTCATCGCCTTGTTGCTGAGGCTTTAGATTATTTTGGGATAAAAGATCAAATTATTGGTGTTGCCTCGGTGGGTTGCAGCGTCTTTTTGTATGGTTATTTTGATGTCGATGTCATAGAAGCGCCTCATGGACGTGCGCCAGCAGTAGCTACTGGGGCTAGAAGAGTACATCCTGAGCGACCTGTTTTTACTTATCAGGGTGATGGAGATTTGGCTGCTATCGGTACCAGTGAAATTATTCACACGGCCAATCGTGGTGAGTTGATGACTGTAATATTTGTCAACAACACTACCTATGGAATGACTGGTGGTCAGATGGCTCCGACGTCTATGCCGGGGCAGAAAACCTCAACTACACCTTATGGTCGAGATGTCAGCACTGATGGTTATCCCATTAAAATGGCGGAATTGCTTTCCGGTCTTGATGGTACTGCTTACTCGGTTAGGGTTGCGGTTGACAATCCCAAGCATGTTATCCAGGCAGGAAAAGCTATTCGCAAGGCATTTCAGACTCAGTTAGATGGAAAAGGGTTTGCTTTTGTTGAAGTGCTGTCAACTTGTCCTACCAATTGGAAGATGGATCCATTGGCGGCAAATCAACGGGTGGCAGATGAGATGATCCCTTATTTTCCTCTAGGTGTGTATAAAGACGCGACAGCGTAAGGTTGGTGAATTTATGAATCATGATGTTTTTATTGCCGGTTTTGGCGGTCAAGGGGTGTTGTTGATTGGCAACCTGTTGGCTCAAGCGACAATTTTAGAGGGCAATCATGCCTCTTATTTTCCTGCCTACGGGGTAGAAAAGCGTGGTGGTGCAGCTACATGTACCATCGTTATGTCTGATACAACAGTGGGTTCTCCTGTAGTTGGTGAACCGGAAGCGGCGTTGTTGCTTAATCCATTGTCCATGGAGAAATATTATGGGCATATTCGCAGTGGTGGTTTTGCTCTGATCAATTCCTCTTTAGTTGAAGATGATGGCTCCAGTCGCGATGATTTAAAGCGCTTGTTGATTCCGGCAAACGAGATGGCTCTGGAGATTGGTGATGCTCGTCTGGCCAACATGATTGTTCTTGGTGCCTATGTTGAATATAGCAAAGTGGTAGAATTTGAATCGATTGCTACCACTCTTAAAGAGGTGTTGCCTGAGCGTAATCATCGCTTTTTGCCTATGAATCAAAAGGCGCTGGAAGCTGGGGCGGAGTTCTGTCGTCAAGCTCTGGTCGGCTGATATTGTTGCTGTACTTTTGGATGAATATTCACCGTGTCTATAGTTGAATTTGTTGAACTGACTAAAGCTGGCAAGGCTAGGCATTTGTGCCGTTTAGCTCAGGAGTTTGTTGAGCAAGGTAGGCGGGTGCTTGTTGTTGTGGAAGATGACAATCAGGCACTTACACTGGATCGCTATATGTGGACATGGGATAAAGGATCTTTTCTGCCCCATGTGTGGGACAACGGAGCTCAGAAGTGTTATGAGGATCCAGTTGTTATTGTCAGCACCCAACGAAATTCTAATGGTGCTCAGGTTTTAGTGGCGGGAAGTGAGTGTGAGTTGTCGTTTATGCGTCAGTTCGAACACGTGATTGAATTTGCTGAAACATATGATGATGCATTGTGCCAGCAAGCGCGACGGAGATTTTCAAAATGGCGCGAGGTGGGTTGTGGACCAAGAATGCGTTAACGGTGGTGGTGAGCATACCGTTGTAACTACCAAAACTTCGCTGGTTTTGGAGCAACCACACCTTCTTTCTGAAAGTATATGTAAAGTGCTGAATCTGTGGCAGGCGCGCAATGGCGATGCTATTAGTGTTCAGGACTGTGAACAACGTTGGTTTAGGGCTCGTATCAACAATCTTGATACCCTTGAAGCAACATTAACTCCTTTTGAAAGTATCGAGAGACCCGAATCAGCGTTGGAAGTTTGTGTATATCAGGCATTGCCAAACAAGGAACGTTTTGAGCTGGTGTTGCAAAAGTTGACCGAAATTGGTGTTTCCCATATTGTTCCGTTTGTCAGTAATCATTCATCTACATTGGAAGAGCGTGATGCTGGTCAGAAGAAATCTCATCGCTGGCCCGATGTTGTGCTGCGTGCAGCGCGGCAGTGCCGCCGTGGTTGCCTGCCGCAACTGTACAGCGTACAAAGTTGGGATGATGTTTTGCAGCAACTTGGTAACTGGGATATCAAAATAATTCTTGATGCCAAAGGTGGATTGTGGTCGATCAGTGAAGCTATCAATGGTGCTCAGCCGGGGAGTGTTGCTATAGTTGTTGGTCCCGAGGGTGGCTTTGACGATGACGAAATTGTTCAGGCTCAACAACAGGGTGCTGTGCCGGTTAAAATTGGTCCGCGCATATTGCGAACCGAAAGTGCGGCAATCGTAGCGGCAGCACTAGTTCAGCATCTGGCAGGTGATTATGTCTGATGTTGCAGTAGTGCTGGTGGAGCCTCAGGGGCCCCTCAATATCGGCTCCGTGTGTCGAGCTATGGCCAATTTTGGCTTCAGCGATCTGCGTTTGGTTAATCCCCAAACTGATCATTTGTGTGAAGATGCTCGGCAGATGGCAGTGAAGGCAGGTGGGTTGCTTGAATTAGCGCAAATATATCCCACTCTGGCTGCGGCACTAAGTGATCGGCAGTATGCCTTGGGGACGACGCGCCGTTTTGGGCGTTATCGCGACGATTTTCTCGCTCCCCATGAGGCTGCGCAATGCCTGGGTGAGTTGGGGCAGATCTCCACGGCTCTTGTCTTTGGACGTGAGGATTGTGGTTTGCTTACCGAGGAGCTAGATTTATGCCAGCGCTTTATCACTATCCCGACTAGCGATGATTTTCCCTCTATGAATTTGGCTCAGGCGGTATCGCTGTGCTTGTATGAATTAGCAAAAGTTGGAGCAATAACTGCGTCTGTTAGCAGTGTTGAATTGGCTGATAACGCGGATGTTGAAAATATGTTTGCTCACATGCGCACATCGTTAACCAATATTGAATATCTGGTTGAGAGTAACCCCGATCATATCTTGCGTACTTACCGGCGTATCTTTGGTCGTGCCGGACTTTCTCCGCGCGATGTCAAGGTGTTGCGCGGGTTGTGGCGGCGGATCGGGTGGTTGTACAATCAGTTGGAAGAGAAAGGAACGGAGAATCGTTGATGACAGAAGTTATTGCCGGTGAAGATTTGGCTAATGGTGTGAGGATCGATTATATAGATAAGACCAATCGTTACTATGGAGATTATCACCGGGTTACCATCGAAATTAGTTTGAGCTTTGCCACCGACAACTATGAAACAAAACATAAGTTTCAGGAGTTATCACGTATGGGTGTGGCCGGTGCCGATGTTGAAGCGGTAAAGAGTAGACTTATAGCTACGTTTAGAGATGGTCCCATGCCTTATATGAACAAAGAAGAGTTCCCCGACAGGTTTAAGCTGACATTAAAAAAGCGCAAAAGCGTGCTGTTGCCGGGACTTAAATAATAAGTGGTTGCTGATGATAACAATAAGAGCGCAACTGTAGAGATCACTACTTTAACCAATGGTGGTGATGGCTTGGGGCGTGTTGACGGTAAGGCTGTTTTTGTCGGAGTTACTGCACCTGGCGACGTGGTGCAATGTGAATTAACAGTTGTTAAGAAACGTTATGCCAAAGGGCGTTTGTTGCAGGTAATAACGCCGTCAGTTGCCAGGATTAAACCAGAGTGTGCCCACTTTGCCACTTGCGGTGGTTGTGACTGGCAAATGTTGAGTTATGCCGATCAGTGTGTTTGGAAGGAACGTTTGCTGCGCGAGAATTGCCAGCATCAACTTAAGATGGACGAAGCTGTTTTTCAGCCACTGCTGGCCAGTGATGCTCAGCATGGTTATCGCAGCCGGGTTCAACTGAAATGTAGTTGCGATATCAATGGCTTTAAGCTGGGATTTTATCAACGTGGCAGCCATAAGGTTGTAGATGTAACTTCTTGTCCGGTGGCTGATGCGCGCATCAACCAACTGTTGCCTCAATTACGCCAATTGTTTGTAGACAGTAAATATGCACAACAGATTAACCAGATTGATGTGGCCGTTGGTGATGGTGGTCGGCCACGCGTTGTTTTTCATCATAGTTTTAGCCGCAATGTCCGTTCTGGTTCTCATGGTCGTTTGCCCAGTTTGAACAGCTTTTGTGCCACTCTTAAAAATATGGTTGGGAAACTGGATTTTGCCTGCTGTGTGCAGGATGAGTCCGGTAAACTTCATCACATACAGGGTGAGTACGATATTTACATTGAGGTTGGTACGCCAATGTTGCGTTTGGCTTATGCGCCTGGTGGTTTTGCCCAAATTAATCTGCAACAAAATCGCGTGCTGGTTGATTTGGTGGTGGAGGCGGCGCGTTCAGCGGTTTCACCAGCCTTTGAATTTACTGTTCTTGATCTGTATTGTGGTATGGGGAACTTCTCTTTGCCGTTAGCGCGTTATGCCAAAAAACTTATTGGTGTCGAGAGCTATGCAGATTCAATAAAGTATGCGAAGAGCAATGCAGCGCAAAATGGGATAACAAACGCAACTTTTAAGTTGGCTAATGTGGCCGATTATGTTCGGCAGTTGGTCAATAAATCGATCTCTTATGACGTCGTTGTCCTTGACCCTCCGCGGGCTGGGGCGAAGGAGGCTCTTGCCGGTTTGCTGGCTTTGAAGCCTCGACGTATCATTTACGTTTCCTGTGATCAGCAAACTTTATTGCGTGATATCCAGGTGCTAGTAGCAGATAATTATCGTCTGACCTCGATTCAACCGCTGGATATGTTTCCTCAAACTGCTCACACAGAGGTTGTGGCAGTTATGGATTTTGTGTAGTTATGTATGGTTAGATTAGCGGTTAATCCTCTTTTCGCGCTTTTTTCTTGATGTTTGCCAGATGTCGTGGTAAATATCTGCCGTTTAAACCTTTTCATTTATTTGAGAAGTGAGCTTCTGGCTCACTTTTTTTGTTTTTACAGGGTATGAAGATGGATAAGGAAAGCGTAATTGAACAAGTTGAGTTGTTTGCTGAGCCAATTTTGGCAGAGCTTGGACTTGAATTGGTTGACATAGAATATCAACAACATGGAGCAGAGTGGCTGTTGCGACTGTATGTTGATAAAGATGGTGGTGTTAATCTTGATAATTGTGCAGAATTTAGTCGTGAACTGAGTGCAATACTAGATATCGAAGAGATTCCTGCATGTGCTTATCGATTGGAGATTTCATCGCCAGGATTAGATAGAATTATAAAGAAAGATGCCGACTTTGCACGTTTTTCTGGGCAAGTTGTTCGGGCAAAAACGCTGAATGCTCTAGATCCAGATGGTCGCGGTTATAAGCGTAAAAGTTTCGTTGGCGAATTAGTTGGTTTGGAAGATGGTAAGGTTGTTATAAATCAGCAGGATCAACCTCCTGGGCGAGTCGAATTAGTTAGGGCTGAACTGGACAAGGTTAATCTTGAACCACAGTTTTGATGCTGAAAATATCAGTTTCTAATTTTGATAATAGTTACCAATAAAACTCACATGGAAAACCGTTGCTAAATGGTTTGAAATGGGGAATACCTTTGCCTGAAGTTCTCAGGTGCTGAACAAATATAGGAGACTTAAAATGGTTGTCAATCTCAACCACGTTATAGATCAGGTGGTAAAAGATAAGAGTGTTGATCGTTCAGTGCTGGTGGAAGCACTGGAGTCAGCAGTTTTGTCGGCGGCGAACAAAAAATATCGCAATACCCGCGATCTGGAAGCACATTACAATGACGAGCATGGCGAAGTGGAGTTGTTTGAATTTGTCACCGTTGTTGATGAAGTGCAAGACTCCTATAAAGAGATTGATATCGCTGAAGCGCAGGAGGTCGATCCTGATGTTGTTTGTGGTGATTCACTTGGGATGAAAATGGACTCAGGCAGTTTTAGCCGTATTGCTGCTCAAACCGCTAAGCAGGTTATCATTCAAAAGGTGCGCGAAGCTGAGCGCGAAGGGATCTATAACGAATTTAAAAATCGTGTTGGTGAACTAGTGAATGGTATAGTGCGCCGTTACGAACGTGGTGACTTGATAGTTGACCTCGGTCGTGCCGAAGCCCTATTGCCCCATCGTGAACAGGTTCCTCGTGAAAACTATCGCCAGTCAGATCGGGTACGCGCATATATCTCTGAGGTTAAAATTTCACCTAAAGGCCCGCAGATTATTTTGTCCCGCACCCATCCGAGCCTGGTGATTGAGTTGTTTAAAACAGAGGTTCCGGAGATTGCTGAGGGGATTGTTGAAATAGTTGCTTGTTCACGTGAGCCGGGTAGCCGTGCCAAAATAGCTGTAGTGTCACATGACCCTGATGTAGATCCAGTTGGTGCCTGTGTGGGTATGCGTGGTTCAAGGGTGCAAAATGTAGTCTCTGAGTTGCGTGGTGAAAAGATTGACATCATTCACTGGAGCCCAGATATGGCACGCTTTGCTTGTGCGGCATTGGCACCAGCAGACGTTTCGCGTGTATATGTAGACAATGAAGAACAGGCGATGGAGATTATCGTTCCAGATGATCAATTATCTCTGGCTATTGGTAAAAAAGGGCAGAATGTGCGTTTGGCTGCTCGCTTGATCGGTTGGAAAATAGATATAAAAAGTGAAAGTCGAGCTGCTGAAATCGAACAAGAAGAACATAGCGCTCAGGCTGAAAATGATGAATCTTCTGAATCTGAAGAGATTGCTGCGGTTGTAACTGATGACAACGGTGGCGAGAACGATGCCGGCGTTGAGAGTAGTGATAAGGATTTAGCTGTTGATGAGACAATAGTGACAGAAGAGCAGGAGTAATAAGTTTTTGGCAATAAAAACACGTAATACAGTAAGAACCTGTATAGCCTGTCGTACCAGTGTAGATCAGGATGAATTGATCCGTTATGTTATTGCTCCAGACGGTGCCTTATTGGTTGATTATCGCCATAAGTTGCCGGGGCGTGGTTGCTATACATGTTTTAACCGAGAGTGTATAACTCGAGCACTCCGCGGTAAAGGGTTTGCGCGAGCTCTGAAAAAAAATTTAGTAGAGACAGATCTTAACCAGGTGTTGCTTTCGCTGCAAGAACAAGTAAGTACGCGAGTTCTGAATCTGCTGGGGATGGCGCGCAAAGCTGGGTTGGTGGACAGCGGTAGCCAGTTGGTGTTGTCAAAGTTGCGTGATCCACGTGATGTCGCCTTTGTATTGCTGGTTCACGATGTATCCAAAGGCATAGGTTCAAAAGTGCGGCAAAGTACAGCGCGCGCTGGTTTGCCTTTATTCGAGTATTTTGATAAAGCGACAATAGGACAAGCGCTGGGTTTGTCAGAGCGTAGTGTCATGGCTGTAACAAAAAGTCCGTTGGCGCAAACATTAAATAAAGAGCTGCAACGATATAAGTATGTAATGGGGGAACTCTGATGGCTAAAATTAGAATATACGAACTGGCACAACAGATGGGCGTTGAAAATAAAGAATTATTAGAACGTCTGCAGCAAGCAGGAATTGAGGCAAAAAGCCATATGAGTGTTGTTGATGAAGATGCTGTTCGTAATCTCGGACAGGCCAAAGAGTCTCCCGCTGAAACTACAGTTACTTTTGAGGAGAAACGGGTTAGCAACGGGCTTATAAGACGGCGGCGTAAAATTGAACCAGTTGAATCCGAAGTTATAGCAGAGCCGAAAGTTGATGCAGAGCCGAAAGTTGATGCAGAGCCGGAAACTGCTACAGAGCCGGAAGCTGCTGCAGAGCCGGAAGTCGTAGCTAAATCAGAGATTGTAGCAGAGACTAAAGGTATCGCAGAGCCGGTTGAATCTGTGCCGCAGGAAAAGGTTGCCGCTGAGACTAAGCCTGTTGATGTTGCTGTGAAAGGGAAGAAAAGCGCAGTACCACAGGAAGTTGTTTCTAGTGCGCCTAAAAAATCAGTTCCAAAGCGAAAAGCGGCAACGCGGAATGTTGCAGCCATTGTGTCAACGGCAGATGAAGCAAAAGAGAGCCCACGAACTGCCGGTAGTGGAGCAAAAATTCTTGGCAGGGTAGAACTGCCTCAATCTGCATTGCGTGGTGACAATAATCAGCGTGGGCGCAAACAGCAATCGCGCAAACAACAAGGCGGTAAACCACAGCAGGCTGGTGGAAGAACCGATGGCGAGCGTCAAGGAGCAGCTAAGTCAACCACAACTAGGTCAGCATCAGCTCGACCGACGACAGCGGCTCGTCCCCAAGGTGGGCGTCAGCCAATGGCACCTGACGCTCCACCTGCGGATGCGGCAAGAGATCAGCGAGGCAATCGTAAAAAGAAGAAGAGTAACAAGGGTGGTGATTATGCCGGTGGTGGTGACGGACAGCGGCGCAGACGCGATCGGATGGAGGTGTTTGAGCCTGATCGTGGTGGACGTGGTCGCCGCAATAAAAAGCAGCAGAAGGTTGTTAAGAAAACAGAAATAACTGTACCCAAGGCTATTAAGCGTAAAATTCGGATTAGTGATGTTATCACCGTTGGTGAATTGGCTAAGCGGATGGGGGTTAAGGCCAATGATCTGATTCGTGAGTTGATGCGTCAGGGAACCATGGTTACAATTAATCATCCTCTGGATTTTGAGAGTGCAGCAATTTTGGCGGTAGACTTCAATTATGAAGTGGAGAATGTTGCTTTTGATGAGTTAAGCATACTTTCTGCTGAGGATGATAAAATTCCTGAGGAGGAGGCCTCTGCTCATAAGGAAGAACGTCCACCTGTAGTAACTATTATGGGTCACGTAGACCATGGTAAAACTAGTTTGCTGGACGCTATCCGCACGGCAAAAATTGCTGATGGTGAAGCTGGTGGCATCACTCAGCATATCGGTGCCTATGATGTTAAGGTTCATGATAAGACTATCTCGTTCCTGGATACGCCAGGTCACGAGGCGTTTACTGCCATGCGTTCACGTGGTGCTCAGGTGACCGATATTGTGGTTTTGGTGGTTGCAGCTGACGATGGTGTTATGCCTCAGACCAAGGAGGCTATTAATCACTCCAAGGCCGCTGGAGTTCCTATCATTGTTGCTGTTAATAAAATTGATAAAGATGGTGCCAACCCTGATCGGGTTATGCAGGAACTTACAGAGTTTGAAATGGTTCCAGAGCAGTGGGGTGGAGACACCATCTTTGTGGAAGTATCTGCAAAGCAACATACAAATCTCGATCAGTTGCTGGAGATGATTATGCTGCAGGCCGAGGTGCTGGAATTACGTGCCGATCCGACAAAACGTGGTCGTGGTACAATTGTTGAAGCCCGTTTGGATAAGGGTCGCGGTGCGGTGGCAACAGTGTTGGTTCAGGACGGTACCCTGCGTGTTGGTGATGCCATTGTTGCTGGGGTTCATCACGGCCGTGTGCGTACTATGACTAATGATCGTGGTCAAAAAGTACAAGAGGCTGGCCCGTCGGTTCCTGTAGAAGTTACTGGTTTACAAGGGGTTCCTGATGCTGGTGATAACCTGAATGCACTGGAAAATGAAAAAGTAGCTAAGGATGTTGCTTTACATCGTCAGCATAAATTGCGCGAGGCAGAACTGGCGCAGAGCAGTCGCCTTTCTCTTGATCAACTTTATGCTCGTATTCAGGCTGGTAACGTTGAAGAGCTGAAGGTTATTGTTAAAGCAGACGTACAGGGCTCCGTTGAGGCGGTTAAGGATTCTCTGTCTAAACTTAGTACTGATACATGCCGTTTGACTGTTGTTCATACCGGAGTTGGTGGCATTACCGAAAGCGATATCTCGCTGGCTTCTGCTTCAGATGCGATTATTATCGGTTTTAGCGTACGACCGGAACCAAAGGCCGCCAATCTTGCCGAGATTGAAGGGGTTGATGTTCGTCTATACAGCATTATTTATGATGCCGTTAACGATATCCATGATGCGATGGAAGGGCTGCTTGCTCCAACATTGCGAGAAAAGCATCTTGGTCGTGCCGAAGTTCGTGACACTTTCAACGTGTCGAAGATTGGCACAATCGCTGGATGTATGGTTATTGATGGTAAGGTGACACGTAATGCTCAGGCTAGACTGGTGCGGGATAGCATTGTTGTTTGGGAGGGTGCGCTCAGTTCGTTGAAGCGGTTTAAGGATGATGCTAAAGAGGTTGCTACTGGATATGAATGTGGTATCGGTCTGGAAAAATATAATGATATTAAGGCTGGCGATACAATAGAAGTATATGAAATTGAAGAGTGTAAAACAGAGTTGTAGCATGTTCAATTTTATGAAATTTTTAAAGAAAAAAAGGATAATAAAGTGGCTAGTCAGCGTTCGGTAAGGGTTGGAGAACTGATTCAGCAAGAGCTGTCAGAGATTATGTTGCGTGGTCTTCGCGATCCGCGCATCGGTTTTGTTACCCTCATGTCGGTGGATGTGACTTCAGATCTGCGCATAGCCAAGGTTTATTTTACCGTTATGGGTGAAGAAATAGACGTTGAACAGACACAGCAAGGGTTGGAGAGTGCCGCTCCATATCTAAGGCGCGAGCTTGGTAAGCGTCTGAAGTTGCGTCATGTGCCAGAATTGTTGTTTAAGTTCGACCAGTCTGTGGCATATGGTAACCATATAGAGTCAATCATAAAAAAAATAGCACAGGAAGAAGATGCTGAATAAAACCATACAGGCTGTACGTGATGGTCAAAAGTTTCTTGTCCTCGCTCATGAAGCTCCTGATGGCGATGCCCTCGGTTCCACTTTAGCTTTGGTAAACGCTTTACGAGAGATGGGTAAACAGGCCACGGCTTTTAACGCTGATGGTGTACCGGAAAAATTAAAATTTTTGCCCGGATCAGATCAGGTTGTCAGTCGGATAGATTCTAGTGAGTTTTTTGACACAGTTTTTGTTCTTGATGCAGGAGAATTACGCCGTGTTCGCTTAGATGTGCGACCGATCTGTACCACATTGGTAAATGTGGATCATCATCCGTTTTCGGAAGATTTTGGTGATATCTATTATGTGGATACTGAAGCGAGTGCCACCGCTGCAATGTTGTACCGTGTGCTTAAGGGTCTGAATTACAGTTTTTCCACAGCAGTTGCTTTATGTATTTATACGGCAATTATCTCAGATACTGGATCATTTCGTTATTCAAGTGCCAACAGTGAAGCTTTCGCTGTTGCTGGAGAGATGGTGGCTGCAGGTGTTGATCCATGGCTTGTTGCTGGCGAATTATATGAAAGTCAGGAAGTTGAACGCTTACAGTTGCTTGGTCTGGCGTTAACTACCTTGAAGGTGTTTGCAGGCGGTCAGTGTGCTACTATGTACGTAACAGAGCAGATGTTTGCTGAGGTTGGGGCTATTGCCGAATTGGCTGATAGTTTTGTTAATTATCCCCGTTCTATCAATGGGGTTGAGGTCGCCATGTTTTTACGTCAGACATCAACAACCTCTTTCAAGCTATCCATGCGTTCCAAAGGTACGGTTGATGTTGGTGCTTTGGCTCGTGAGCTCGGTGGCGGTGGCCACCACAACGCTGCTGGTGCTGAGATGATAGGTACAATCGATGAAGTATTACAGACTACAATCGAACGCATTGAACCGCTGCTGACAGTGGCTGTATAGTTAGTTATGAACGGATTGCTGGTTATTGATAAGCCTCAGGGTCTTACTTCGCACACGGTGGTGCAACGCACGCGCCATGTTTGTGGTATCAAACGTGTTGGTCACGCTGGCACTCTTGATCCACTAGCTACTGGTCTGCTGATTGTCGCAGTTGGTACCAGTACCCGGCTGATAGAGTTTCTGGTTGCTGGTGCAAAAACTTATCGTGCTACTTTTACTTTAGGACGTGTAACCGATTCCCAGGATATTACCGGTGAAACAGTTGCGGAAAATACGACCGAGCATGTTACGCCATATTACTCAGCTGACGGTGGAAAAAATTGATGGCAATGAAGTAACTATTGTTGTTGATTGTTCCAAGGGGACGTATATCCGAACCCTTTGTCACGATATTGGTCAACGTCTTGGATGTGGTGCGTGTATGAGCAGTCTGCGGCGATTATCTAGTGGCTGTTTTGACGAGTCCATGGCAATTTCCATGGATGCTTTGGTTGATGGAAAGTTTCAACTTTTGCCTCCGTCTATGGCATTAAGTGGAATGGCTACAGTTCGGGTTGCTCCAAGCGGTAGACAACGGCTTGCTAACGGAATTCCTCCAGCATTAAGTGATTTAGCTGAGGAATGTGTGATTGAAGATGGTGGGCAGATAGCGTTGTTTTATGAAGAGAAGTTGCTGGCAATAGCCAGTTATGATCCTGAGCATAAATTGGATGTGCGGGGTGATTTTAAGTTGTTGAAAGTGTTTCCCGACGGGATTTAAGCTGAGCTTTGGGCTTTACAGTCGGGGGTAGATATGTTAAATATCAATCTTATTTAGCATTTAACACCGGGTTACCGGAATTCATACTTAAATGAGTTTGAAAGGAGATGGCACTAGTGTTGGCCACAGAGAAAAAACAGGAAATTATTAAGGAATATCAAGCAAAAGAGGGTGATACTGGATCCTCTGAAGTTCAAATTGCGTTGTTGACAGAGCGGATCACCTATTTGACTGATCACTTTCGTAGCCATAAAAAAGATCATCATTCCCGTCGTGGATTGTTGAAGATTGTTGGTAAGCGTCGTCGTTTACTAGATTATCTGAAAAAAAATGATGTTGAGCGTTATCGTTCAATCATCACCCGGTTGGGAATTCGTCGTTAACAAAGAGCAGCAACTCCTAGCGCTAGGGGTTGCTGTTTTTTGATCTATGTTGGCTTGGGAGGATGCCCGGAGTTAGTAACTAACTGCCCACAGTGGTTGGTTGTTAACTCAGGCCAACCTCCTGAAGCCTTTTTTTTTGTCAAATATTTATGAAAAAACAGGCTGCATCAAGCGCTTGATGTTTTGCCGTTATAAGGAGAGCTGTTTATGGCTTATCAATCGGTAGAAGTAGAATTCAATGGTCAACCATTGACAATTGAAACAGGTAAGATGGCCCGTCAAGCTGATGGTGCAGTTGTTGTTACCTATGGTGAAACTAAAGTACTATGTACCGTTGTTTCAGGACGGACTATGCGGGAAGGGCAAGATTTTTTCCCCCTTACTGTAAATTATCAGGAAAAATTTTATGCCAGTGGCCGGATTCCTGGATCTTTTTTCCGTCGTGAGCGTGGTTCAACCGAGCGCGAAACTCTTATCTGTCGTTTGATCGACCGTCCTATGCGACCACTGTTTCCTAAAGGTTATCTGTTTGAAACACAGATTATTCCGCAGGTTATTTCGGCGGACTGTGTAAACGATCCTGATACTCTGTCAATTTTGGCAGCATCAGCTGCGGTAACAATTTCAGATATCCCTTTCTGTGGACCTATTGCTGGTGTACGAGTTGGTCGGGTTAACGGTGAGTTTGTTGCGAATCCCACCTTGGAGCAACAAAGTGAGAGCGATATTGATATCATTGTTGCTGGTTCACAAGATGCCATTATGATGGTTGAGGGTGAAGCTGATCTGATCAGTGAAAATGAGATGTTAGAAGCTGTTTTCTTTGGGCATCGTGCTATACAACCGTTGATAGAGATGCAAACTAAATTGGCAGAGCTGGTTGGTACAGTTAAGCGTGAATTTGAGGTACAAGCGGTAGATGCAGAGCTGGAGTCGAAAGTTACGGAACTGGCTATCTCAAGAGTACAGGAAGCAGTTACTATCCGTGCCAAGCAGGAGCGTTATGCAGCTTTAAAAGAGATTCGTAACGATATTAAGGAACAGCTTGCAGAAGAGTGCGAAGGTCGTTCTGGCGAGATATCCACGATAATGGGCAGCATCGAGAAAAAAGTTGTACGTCAGATGGTCACTAAAGAGCGGGTCCGTATTGATGGGCGTGATATGACTACAGTACGTCCTATCAGCTGTGAAGTTGGCTTGTTGCCTCGTGCTCATGGTAGTGCTCTGTTTACTCGTGGTGAAACTCAGGCGATGGTTACAACCACTCTTGGTACCGCCAGTGATGAGCAGCGGATGGATAATATTCAGGGGATGGAATTCAAGAAGTTTATGCTTCATTACAATTTCCCCCCATTCTGTGTTGGTGAAACCAGTATGCGCCTGTTCCCTGGTCGGCGTGAGATTGGTCACGGTATGCTGGCTGAGCGTTCAGCGACAAAAATTTTGCCGGCATTTGATGATTTTCCTTACACTTTGCGTGTTGTTTCAGAAGTGCTTGAATCTAACGGTTCATCATCAATGGCTTCGGTTTGTGGCGCTTCAATGTCTTTGATGGATGCTGGTGTGCCGGTCAAAGATGCAGTAGCCGGTATAGCTATGGGCTTGATTAAAGAAGGTGATGATATCGCCATCCTCTCGGATATCCTTGGAGATGAGGATCACCTTGGTGACATGGATTTCAAAGTAACCGGGACCTGCGATGGCGTTGCTGCCTTACAGATGGATATAAAGATTGATGGTGTGACCCGTGAGATCATGGAACAGGCTCTGGCGCAGGCTAAACAGGGTCGGATTCATATTTTGGGTGAGATGGCAAAAGCTATCAGCGAAAAGCGTGACGATCTTTCACCTTACGCTCCACGCATCACCACTGTCCATGTTAAACCGGATCAGGTTCGTACTGTAATTGGTGCCGGTGGTAAGACCGTGCGTGGTATCATCGAAGCTACCGGTTGCGGTATTGATATCGAAGACGATGGTA
This sequence comes from Desulfobacteraceae bacterium 4572_35.1, assembly GCA_002084705.1. GTDB lineage: Bacteria > Desulfobacterota > Desulfuromonadia > Desulfuromonadales > Desulfuromonadaceae > Desulfuromonas. Next base: position 7,185 of record NBLX01000023.1, on the reverse strand, counting down.
GAATCAATATTTCTTCCAGTGATGGTGCTGCTGCCAAGGAAGCTGCTCGTATGATTAAAGAGCTGACTCAATCTCCAGAGGTGGGTAAGTTATATAATGGTATCGTTAAGAAAATTATGGATTTCGGTGCTTTTGTTGAGATCTTTGCTGGTACCGATGGACTGGTTCATGTGAGTGAATTGGCCAAGGAGCGGGTAGCCAAGGTTACAGACATTCTCAACGAGGGTGATAAGGTGCTGGTTAAGTGTATCGGCGTTGATCGCCAAGGTAAAATTAAGCTGTCGCGTAAAGAGGCACTTGGTCAAACCTTGCCCGAAGAAGAATAGATAGTTGTGTTGTGGTCAGTGTTTGACCATGTAATGGCTATTGAAGTATGATTAAAACCTCTGTTGATTTTATTGACAGGGGTTTTTCATTGGAACTTTTGTGTTGATGTTTGCGTATCAATGACAATAAATAACTCATGTGAGTCGATCGAATGAATAAGGTAGCTGTTGAAATAACCAAAATAGATCCTGACGCTAACATCCCGTGCTATATGAGTGAGTTGGCCTCTGGCGTTGATCTTTGTGCGGTTCTGGAACAACCAATACAAATTGCACCTGGTGAGCGTGTAATGGTTGCTACAGGTGTCGCCATCGCATTACCCGTTGGATATGAAGCTCAAATAAGACCTCGCTCTGGTTTGGCGTGGCGTGATGGAATCAGCCTGGTTAATTCTCCCGGGACTATTGACGCCGATTATCGTGGTGAAATTAAAATTATTATGATCAACCATGGCCAGGAGAGTGTAACTATTAAACACGGTGAACGCATTGCTCAAATGGTGATTGCGCCGGTGGTGCAGGTGGTGTGGAAAGAGGTTGTTGCCCTTGACGAAACGCAACGTAATACTGGTGGTTTTGGTCATACTGGAAAAAGTTAAAAGGTACAGGAGGATAGATGATGCAGGTTATTGCAAGTAATTCAAAAGAGACGCTACAGCAGTATCCATGTGAATATCTGTTTAAAGCTTTTGGCTGTTCAGAACCGGCTATGGAATTTGTTCTGGCTGTCCACGCAGTGATAAATGAAGTTGTGCCGGTTGATGTAAATGATATTAAACATCGTCCTAGTAGCAAGGGGGCGTATGTGTGCGTATCGGTTGCTGCTTATCTGGAAAATGAGCAGCAACGCCAGAATATATATAATGCCTTACAACAACTTGAGGGGTTGAAATATCTACTATGATGGTGTCGGTAAATCCACACAATCCGCAGCCGCGGTTGATCAATAAGGTGGTGGAGTGTTTACGCTCCGGTGGTGTTATTGCGTATCCCACAGATACAATTTACGGAGTGGGTTGCGACATATTTAATAAAAAAGGGATCAAAAAGATTCACCAGCTTAAACAACGCGATGTGCGCAAACCATTCTCTTTTATATGCAGTGATATTGCTGAAATATCCCGTTATGCCCATGTGAGCAACATGGCTTTTAAAATCATGAAACGTCATCTGCCCGGACCCTATACTTTCGTTCTAGATGCCGCACGGATAGTGCCGGATATAATTGCTACAAAGCAACGTACGGTTGGGGTGCGTATTCCCGACAATAATATTGTACTGGAGATTGTACGTGCACTGGGGCAGCCTATAGTGACTACCAGTGCCAATGTGTCCGGTGATGAGACTTATCAGGATCCTAGCTTAATTCAGGATGACTGGGGATCACTAGTAGATATGGTTGTTGATGGCGGGTTGTTGTATGGTGACCCTTCAACTGTGATAAGTTTACGCAACGATGAGATTGAAGTGCTGCGTCAGGGGTGTGGAGCTACTGACTGGATTCATCAGCTTTAAGGTTTAGGAGGTTGCTTGAAAACTGTGAATGTTGTCTTTTGTGCGCGCGATTTTTGTGGTGAGTGGCAATATCCTTTTGATGAAAATACCATTGCCCCGTTTTTTTCCGAGCTGAACAGCGAACTGTCGGGATGTGGTGTTTTATTTAAGTACGAACACCAGCCAAATATAACTCTGCGCATCAACGGTTATGGAGACTTGTTGAACAGTATTCGGGTTAACTCAAAGGATAATGGGTTGTCCAGCCTATGCCTGGGGCAAATAATTGGGTGCAGCCCTGATGCTGATTTGTTTGCAGACCTTAAGCGCGGAGTGAGGCGTGTTGCTTTTTCGCCCGAGAGTATCCCTCCCCCCGGTGGAGATGAGCTGTGTCACAACTGTGGTTGTGGCTGCTAAGTTGCCAGAGCTTGCTTTATCAACCCACGGGGATGATCATATAAAGATAGCTGGACAGGTCGCTGAACAGATTGAAGAATAACAAAATGCCGACAACTATCATTAATGCGCCAGTAATGATCTCTATGAGGCGGATGTGTTTTTTGAAGCGGTTGAAGAAATTTAAAAAACTGTGAAATAGTAATCCGGATATTAAAAAAGGGATCCCCAGTCCTGCCGAATAAACACTGAGCAAAGCAATACTGCGTGTGGTGTCGTTGGATGTGCCGGCGGCTAGAGCCAGTATGGCACCCAAAATTGGACCTATGCACGGAGTCCAGCCTGCCGCAAAAGCCAGTCCAACTACAAAACTGCCTATGTATCCGCTGGGTTTATTGTGAACGGTAACCCGTTTGTCGCCAAGTAAAACACCAAAATGGAACAGCCCGGTCATGTGAATGCCGAAGAGAAAGACCATTATCCCCCCGCCGCGCTGGAGCCAGATTAGCCCCTCTTCCATGAATGTGCGGATCGATGCCGAGGCCAAACCGGCAATTGCTCCTAAAGATATAAATATAACACTGAACCCTAGAATAAACGCCAGGCTGTGACTGGCGACCTGCCACCTTATTTTTGAACTGGGGTGATCTTGTTTTAGCTCTCCAAAAGATATCCCGGTGATATAGGTGATAAATGATGGGATAAGAGGCAGTACACAGGGGGAGAAAAAGGATAGTAATCCGGCACTGAAAGCGATCCAGTAAGTGATGTCGGCTGTTTCGTTGAACATAGAATTCAATTTTCCTGAAAAATAATTTAATGCATGTAGTTTAGACGGAGTGGCGCTAATTTTTTATTCGGATTGCAAATTAGATTGATGCCATTTTTTGTAAGCGCATTCCTCTGGTAACCAATCGACAGTGGCGACAACCTCCGGAGTTAGTTGTTGGCAATCTTCACCGACCTGAAAACGTTTATGATAAACTTTGCATTTACGACTGTGTAGATCGAGGAAACGACATGGGGTAGGGGTGATTGTTACCTTCCCGTGGTTGTCGATAGTTTTTTCAAAACAACATAAACCGCAGCGTTGGCAAATATTTTCCCACTGCTCTGCGGAGAGTGAGCTGATTTTATGTGATTTATTATTCATTATTGTTCAGCTTTGTTGCCGCCCCAAACAGGGTCGTCGGCAAATTGTTCGCGTAACCGTTCTTCCGGATATTGCTCAATGAACTCATCATGGCTGAAGGTGAAGTTATAGCCTGAACAATATTCAGTTAATATTTTGTAAGCACAGTTGACCAGACGTATTTGATCATTATCGCCACAACCTGTATCGGGATGATATTTTTTTACCAACTCTTTGTGCAGAGATTTTAATTCTTTCAAGCTGGTGGGTCTAGTGATGGAAAATAGCTTAAGTGCCGCAGCTAGGTCTTTATATTCCATTTATGCTCTCGGATAGTTAGTCTGGAAATATACGGAAAAATGTATATTGCAGTTGTTGTTTATATTTGTCAACACGATTGTCCTTGTAAAATCGAGATTGTCATAGTGCATGTATGGTGCTTGGTGTGGCAATTGATTCTAGGTTGATAGCCGTTTAAGTTGCCAAACAAATTTATTGTTTGATCCCATCGTTTGGTGCTGAGCTTATCTCAACCTTTGGTTCCATCATTGCGATAAGATTTGCTACCCGCTTATTAAAGGCTGTGATCTTGTTTTTAGGTACTGATGCTGCCATGGGTATTTTAGCGGTGAGAGGGTTAACAGCTCGCCCCTTAATATGGAGTTCATAGTGAAGATGTGGGCCAGTAGAACGTCCGGTGTTGCCAGACATGGCGATTCGTTCTCCCCGCTGTACTTTTTGTCCTCGTCTTACGGTAATGCGACTTAAGTGTAGATAGCGAGTCGCATAGCGCCCATCATGTTTAATCTCAATATATTTACCGGCAAAAGGATGGTTTTTAACCCTTTTTACTACGCCGTCTGCTGTGGCGTAGATTGGTGTCCCTATTGGCATGGCAAAATCAGTCCCCTTGTGCGGTGATATCCTGCCGGTTATTGGATGTTTTCTACGGAGATTGAATGGTGAGGAGATACGATGCCGCCCGTTAAAAGGGTAGCGCCGGAATGCGCGTGCTAAACTTTCAGCGTGCACATCATAATAGTTCCCATCTTCAAACAGGAATCCAGTGTAGCAGTGTTTACGGGCAAAAATACGTATTGCTTCAATCCTGCTTTGACCAGTTGGGGTTCCATCAACAAATTGCTGACTGCGTACAACCTGAAAATGATCTCCGACTCTTATATCACGACTGAAATTGAGTTTGCTTTGAAACAGGTTAGTGATGTTTACTGTTTCTTGGTCTGTTAATCCTGAATTGAGAGCTGACATATAGAAGCTGCCAGATATCTCACTGTTGATTGATTTCGATTTCCACTCGCCGGGGAGTATGATCTCTTTATAGCTAAAGGTGTTTTTATCTACGCGCTTATAAATTACCTGATGAGCTGGATTGATAAACAGCTCCATCTTTTCCAGTTGGCGAGTTTCTTTGTCAAGTGTGAAGGTTAGATTGTTGCCCGGGCGTAAGATGTCTAGAGCTAATAGTGATTCGTCAGCGTCAAGAATTTGAAATAATGTGGTCTGGTCTACGGTTGCGTTAGCAAAAATTGCACTTAAGTTGTCACCATCTTTAATGGTGCATCTGTAGATGTTGTCTGGAAGTAGGTTTTCGCAGGTCGGTGTGGAAATGGTGATAGCTTTGTCAGAGGCGGGCTGCTATGAGTATTATTATCAAAATGGCAATAGCGCGATTGCGTTGTTGTTTTTTACGTTTATTTTTAGTTGTTGATCTAGTAGCGTTCATGAATTGTTAGATTGACTCACATTTTGTGAATATTGTTTGCGCTAAAATCATGCTTTGATGCTTCTGCACTCTAAATAAAAACGTTTTTCATCAGCCTCACCCATGGAAAATGTTTTACGCGGTAATGCACCATCGATGATAATGGTTTTGAATAAAGCATGTTTGGACAGTGCGGGTAGATAAAAACCAGCGCAATTTTTTTGAGAGCCAAGATTGGTTACACTTTGAGAACCATGAATATAGTCAAGTTTTGTCTCTCCGTGTTCGCTGAGGTAGTGATCGAGAAAAGCCTGGAGAGTTGCAACAACAAGGTTGTACTTAGGATTTTTAATGGAACACAGCCCAAATTCTCCAGCGATAATACAGGGGAAACAGTGTTGATTGCAGTCATTGTTGCTTAGTTTTTCAGCTTCAGAAAGAGTGGCGACAGTAGTAAACGTAAATGGTGTATTGCGACTGGTGAAATAATTTTCCATATTAGTTAACAGTGTTGAGCGCTCTGCTGAGAACAACACCCTATGGATAGGCTCAAATTCCAGGCCGGGGTCGTGTAGATTAACTAATTCCACCAAGGCGTATCGAGCCGGATGATCCAATATGTTGTCGATGTTTCTACTTTTTACAGCCTCTGCCTTTATCTGTTCCCATAAAGCCTTGGCGGTAGCAAAGGAGTGGTTGCCGTCACCCATGGCGTACAGCATAACATCATCTTTAACCTGATATTTGCGTCGATAATTGTCAGGGTCAGCAAGTTTTTCCAGTGTCTGAGCAATTTGCGAGATCAGGTGAGGTTGGTTGATTCGGTAGCCACAAAGATGACCTCCGTTTTCGATTAAATCAAAATCGTATACACATTCCAGATCTTCATGAAACAGGGGTTCAATAACAGTCTGTTGTGGATCGTCAATGAGTACCATAATGTGCGGTAGCTCTATGGGCGCATTTTGGCGAACTTTGATGCGTGGTGGCAGGCGATCGAGAATTGTTCCTTCCGTGGCTCGAATTAAACTTTTAGCACCTTTATGGTAATCATATTCATCAAGATCGAGAGCGACAATAAGACCTTTACGTGATTCGGTATGGGCAGTTTTGCGTTCCAGAAGAATGCACCCTGGCGCTTGTTCCACCAATGTTCCGTCGGCAAGATATTGCTCCATGGTCTTGTTGATCTGTTCTATCCTCTGCACATTGTCATTGTCGTTAAGATAAACTTCTGGAAATATAAGATTCAAACAAGAGGGGTCGTCGCCAATTTGTTGTTGCAGCTTTTGCCAGTAAGAGCGATCAGAGGTGTATTGATCACAGGCGATAACAGACCAATGGCGCATATCGATATTTTTATTAGGCAGTAAAATATTGGGTATTTTGAGCGCTATTTTTTCAAATTTCATTTAGATCATAATCCCCATGCTTGACAACTGAGTTGTGGTTAAGAAAATCCCTTCAAATCGACCACTTAGCCGCAAGCGACCGAGCTTACGCCGATTTGATTGACCTTCGACCAAACGGGATCTCCTGAATAACATTCGGGGGCAAGCCCCAAGATTTCTTACTTTAAAAAAAATCACCATGAATATATATAAACATCAAAGTGATAATGGAAAACGTAGTGATATCATGTTTTTTGTTTTTTGAGAACTGTTATGAGAAATTGTCTTTGTTATTATGGACTTTACAGTTCTGTTCCCAAAAGCCTTTTTCAGCCTATTACATTTATCTGCTAATCTCTGCCTAAATGTATGGCACCCCAGACAGTCAAGACAATTATTTTATAATTTATAGTGATAATTGTGGTGGTTGAATTTATGCCGATATGACTAGGAATTCAAGGGATGGTTGTACTAATATCCTGATTACACATATTAAAAAAGACCTGATCAGAAGATCAGGCCTTTAGTATTTAATGGAGCGGGAAACGAGATTCGAACTCGCGACGTCAACCTTGGCAAGGTTGCACTCTACCACTGAGTTATTCCCGCAAAATGCGATGTTTCGGTGTTCGTCTGAACGGATGTACTTTTAACAAATACATGTTTCGATGTCAAACGTTTTTTACTGTGTTTTTTAGTATAGCTGATTTATATGTGTGAGAA
>NBLX01000138.1 GCA_002084705.1 Desulfobacteraceae bacterium 4572_35.1 | reverse complement strand
GGTGTGCTAACGATAAGATCGGGCAGGTTTCAGACATCCCATAGCCGGTAAAGATATCAACTCCGCGTTTTAGACCTTCAGAACAGAGCACTTTGGATAAGGCAGAGCCGCCGATGATAACTTTCCAGTGTGTCAGGTCAAATTGATCAATGTTGGGGCTGTTAAACAGCATGTGTAAAATTGTTGGCACACAGTGTGAGAAGGTGACTTTTTCTCGATCTATCAATTCCAGCAAAACTTCTGGAGAATATTTTCCCGGATAAACTTGCTTGATGCCAAGTGTTGTTGCGACATAAGGTAAGCCCCAAGCGTGAACATGGAACATGGGAGTGATGGGCATGTAAACATCACCCTGATGAATTCGACCCTGTTTTTCCGGCGTTCCCAGCGCCGCCAAGGTGGCCATTGTGTGAAGAACCAGTTGTCGATGACTAAAATATACACCTTTCGGCATTCCCGTTGTTCCTGTGGTATAAAATGTAGTCGCACGAGTGCTTTCGTCGAAATCGTCAAATTTAGCGCAGGGAGATGCGTTCGACAGTAAGTTTTCATAATCACCACTGAAATTGATGTGGGTGTTGACGCTGTTTTCATCATCTTTAAGGAGGATGTAATCGCGAACAGTTGAGATCCGTCCCTTGATTTGTTTCAATATGGGTACAAAATCATTGTGAATCAGTAACACATCATCTTCAGCGTGATCGATGGTGAAAAGAATTTGCTCTGGCGAAAGTTTTACATTAACCGTATGCAGTACAGCACCAATCATAGGTATCGCGTAAAAACATTCTAAATAACGGTGGCTGTCCCAATCCATTACTGCAACAGTATCACCATATTTAACGCCCATATCTCTTAAAGTGTTGGCTAAGCGGCAGATCCTTTCGTGTAATTTGGTGTAGTTATAGCGCTGTTGATCACGGTAAACTATCTCTTGCTCAGGGCAGTTAACAATGGGGCAGTTGAGCAAGTTTTTTATCAACAATGGGTAGGTATAGGCAGACTCGGTACGGGTAATAAGGTGGTCGGACATATTTGAACACTCCATAAAAAATAAATGTGTTTTGGTAACTGATTCAGTATTGCCAGCATGCGAAACTAAACTTTTGATAGATATATTGTATTTTTGCCAAGCAGAGTAGTGAGGATTGATCGCATAAGTCAACAATGTTCTACCTTGTTCGATATCTTTCTTGCTACTGTTGATTACCACATTATTTTGCTATCTATTCACAAGATCGACAAACTGCTAGTATGGGCATAATTTTTTTGGGAACAAAATAACGATCTGTTTAAGTAAATTAGTTAGTAATGGTTGTCCTTGATGGTTGCTTAGTGGTCGGCGACTTGTTTGAGCAGCCTTAACCTTCTCATTTATATGGTGATATTGCATGAGCGTTAAGGTTTTGGTTCTACTCTCTACCTACAATGGCAGTGAGTATATTGTTGAGCAACTTGAATCCATTTTGGCGCAATATTTTGAAGGTGAACTTAATGTGCTGATCAGGGATGATGGTTCATCTGATGATACTCTCGATAAGATATATGGTTTACGAGAACCACGCATTGAAGTGATTCATGGTGATAATGTTGGTATCAAATCGAGTTATATGACTCTAATTGAGTTGGCGCGGGAAAGACCTGTAGATTATTACGCATTTGCCGATCAGGATGATTTCTGGTTGCCTTCGAAGATTCAACGTGCGGTCTTTGTTTTGATGAAAAAAAAACGACCAGCGCTTTATTGTTCAGCTCTGAATCTTGTTAACGAAACATAGTTTTTTATAATTGTGCGACGGGTTGTACTTGTGTTTTTAACAGCGAGCTACTGCACTATCTTAGTGCCAATTGCAATGTTGATAATATTCTTATGCATGACTGGTGGGCATATTTGGTTGCCTGTGAATTTGGGACGGTCTATTACGATTGTGATTCCTATATTTTGTATAGACAACATCAAGCAAATGCTGTGGGGCTACGAACCGGATTTAGTTCATTTATTCATCGGGTAAAAAGAAATTTTTCTCGCGGGAATACTCCATCCACAATGACCCAAGCAAAAGAATTTTTGCATGTATATGAAAAAATCATCTCTGATGTTAGCAGGGATTATTTAACGCAATGTATTCAGACTGAGAAAAGTTTATCCAAACGACTTTTTTTTGTCTTGCGTAGCAGACCGTATCGTGCTTCCCTTTTTGAAAATTTCATCTCTATGATCGTTTTTGTTTTAAGGCGATAATTCTATTTGTTTGATGTGATATTTCAAACTGAAGAATTGTTGGAAATTCAGAGTTGGAGATTGTCACATCGTTTTTTTTAATTGACATCATAAATCATTATCCTCAAAATCTGCCCTCGCGAGGATGCCTACGCATTTATGGATAAACAGCCGTAAGTTGACGATGTAAAGGGATAAAAGAATATTCATTTTTTAACTAAAAAGGAAACGATAAATGTCCGAAGAAAAAGTAACTATCGACGGTAAAGAATACGCAGTAGAAGATTTTTCAGAGACAGCAAAGCAAAATCTTATTTCCCTGCAATTGGTAAATCAGAAGATTGCTCAGAACCAACAAGAACTGGCTATTTTACAAACAGCTCGTAACGCTTATGCAAGTGTGTTGAAAGAACAGTTGCCTGAGGGTAAAAAAGCTAAAAAGAGTAAAAAAGTAAATTAACCAATAACCTCAGTTCTTATTACATGGGATCTGGGGTTTGCTTTTAACAGGAACAACCATGGCCAATTTTATCCCTATTACTAAAAAAGAATTTGCCAATAAATGTTGGCAGCGAATAAGCTCTTATAGCTTTACTGCTAATGATACCATTTGTCCCCTAGTCATGCAGGAGCTGCCTAAGGCGCAGCTGTCGCTACCTATTGCGATAGCCTACATAAATAAACAACCAGTTCCGGTGGCCCTGCAGGGAATTAAGCCTAACAGTAATTTACTTGTAGACAAGAATGGTAAATGGATCGGCAAGTATATACCTGCTGCATATCGAGGTTATCCCTTTTTGTTAGCCAATACTGAAGTTGGTAAACATGTTTTGTGCTTCGATCAGGAAAGTGATCTTTTAACAGATGCAGGACAAGAGGTGTTCTTTGATGATAGTGGCGAACCTTCAGCAGCAGTTCAAGGAATTCTTAACTTCCTAACTCAAATACATAATGATCGTCAGCGTACTCAAAGTATTTGTACACTACTACACGAAAAGAATCTTATCCAGCCATGGGCAATTAAGCTTAAGAATGAACAAGGTGAAGTTCCTGTAGAAGGGCTATTTCGTATAGATGAACAAGCTCTGAACGCCTTAGATAAAGATGATTTCGAAGAGATCCGCCAAACAGGAGCATTGCCTTTAATCTATTGCCAATTATTGTCGATGCAACATCTACAGGCGTTGGCTCAACTTGCAAACCACATAGAAAAGCAAAAAACACCAGAAATGCCAGATATTGAAAAAATATTTGGCGAGGGGAGCGGAGATCAGTTGTTTAAGTTTTAACACAGTGGGTGTGTTTTTATAAGTTAAAGTCCATCTCAGTTTCGATATCGGATGCTCAATTCCGCTAATAAGTGTTCCTTATTTGATGGTAAGGGGTGATGAACGTATTGAAACTGGACATCTTGTTGTTCTGGGTTAAACCGGTGACTTGAATCGTTCAACTTTGTTCAGTAATGTCTTTCCTATGGTCTGAGTTGATTGTTTCGGAAAGACAGATCCTGTCTTACAATGAAAGGCAAAACATCTTTTAGTTTATTTCACCAACAGATTTTGTGTAAGAGGCTTATCCGTTTTTGCGATACCATTAAACTTCCTGAAGTACTAAACAGGTTTAACTGTAGGCTGTGTTTAGATGACCGTTAAGCATGAAAAACACAATATTCTGTTTTTGCAGGTTTATAAACTGTGTTCACCTGCCTTGAAAAAACGCTTTTGGTTTTTGTTGTTTGCTATGGCATTGCTAGCGGTAGTGGAAACTGTTGTTGTTGGCCTTATCGCATTTTATGCGGCTGCGGTTTCTGATCCACAGGCAACGTTTCAACTTGAAACATTTGATCTGTTGCGGACTTTTGCCGTATTAACGCCTGCATTGTCCACACCTAAGGCGATGATTGCCACCCTTAGTCTAATTGTTATTGCAGTTATTCCCTTGAAGAATGCTTTTCGTGGTTTTGTTACCTATCGTTTAGCACGTTACAGCGCGGCTCTTGAGGCCTATTTAGGTGAAAAACTGTTGTCGGGATTGTTGTCACGTGATTATCGATGGCACGTGCAGCAAAACAGTGCCGACTTGGTGAATTTGGTCAATTGGCGACACCATCTAGGGCGTAATTTTGTTAGACCATATTTGAATATTGTGTGTGAAATTAGTATGCTGTTGGTGTTGCTCAGCGGTTTACTATTTGTGCAGCCGTTGATTTCGCTGTTGTTTATTTTTGTGCAAGGTGGAGCCGGTGTGTTGGTTTACCGCGGCTTACGGCGTGGATTAGATCAAAGTGCAGCGGGCTGTCGTGTGTGTGAGATTGAGATGAATCGCCATGTTACTCGTGCTGTTCATGGTGTTAAAGATGTCAAGATCACCTTAACAGCGCCATTCTTTGTACAACGGTTCTCATCTCAGGCACAAAAATTTTCAAAAATGTTTGGTCTTCAACAATTTTGGCGTGAATCACCATTATTGGTTTTGGAGTCTATTGGTTTTGTCTTGATTGCTGCGGCGATCTTATTGATGTTATTTGGTCTTGGATATTCTCCCCTACAAACAACTGGAACAACCGCTCTTTTAGCAGTAACTGCATGGCGCACCCTTCCAGCATTTAATCGTGTTGTGTCCTCATTGGCAGGTATTCGTACGGCACGTCCCTATGTTGTCTCACTACTTGAAGAGTTGCACCATCATGCACAAAAAGATGATGACAAGATTCCTCAACCATTGCCTTTTGATCGCGAAATTCGCTTCAAGCAACTTAGTTTTGCCTATGATCCGCAACAGCCTGTTTTGACAGATTTTAATGTGACCATTCAAAAAGGTCAGTCTCTTGGCATTATGGGGCCGTCAGGTTGCGGTAAAAGCACCTTTATTGATCTGTTGTGTGGGCTACTTGAGCCACAGCAGGGCGCCATTTTTATTGATGATCTTCAATTAGCGGGTAATATGTTAGTGGCGTGGCGGCAAAACATAGGTTATGTGCCGCAAACGCCGTATATTTTTGATGGAACCTTGGCCGAGAATATTGCCTTTGGTCTTGAGGAAAGCGCTATTGATAGTGAAAGAGTTGCCGAGGTGTGTAAGATGGCATGTATCGATTTTTTAGAGCAATTACCCAAAGGCTACGATACACAAATTGGTGAGCGCGGTATTCGTTTGTCAGGTGGTCAACGGCAGCGAGTCGCCATTGCACGTGCCTTATATCGCAGACCTCAGGTACTTATTTTTGATGAAGCGACCAGTGCCTTAGATGAAGAGAAGGATGCTGAAATACGCCAACTTCTTTTGCAGTTGAAGGGAGAGCAAACACTCGTTGTTGTTTCGCATCGACCATCTACAGTGGCAGATTGTGATATGATGCTGAAGTTAGGTTGATATGACAGCTGCAAAACTCGAAGATTACGATGATGAATAAAGATGAAATTGAAGAAACCCTGATTGAGTTGCTTGGTGATAAAGCCGATATCTGGATTTTGAAAAATCAAGGGCGAGTTTGGTCAAAAATAAACACTTGGCGTCTGAATCTTTTTATTGCCTTAGCCTTTGGTGTTTACTTATGAATATGGAAATAATTGATCAAACAATCACGGTTCTTGGTCGTGTTGAAGGTCTGAAACTGGCAATTGTTTATGGCTCGGTTGCTACAGACACTATGCGCAGGGGCAGCGTGGCATGGAGATTTATGTCTTAGTATGGAAAAAGCTGACATTCTTTCGCTGGCACTTACCAAAAAACTCAAACAATATCTCGCTTTCAGACATTTTTTTAGCCACGGATATGCCCTGGATCTTTATCCAGAGCGAATGGAACCATTGGTTGCGGAGATTGTTGATGTTTATGAATCTTTTCGGACCGAAATTGATGGTTTAATGAGATGGAATTGCTTTAACAGGGGCGATGTTAGTTAGGAGTAAACACCTGCCCCCTAAGATTACTCCATAAGCTGCTATGAGCTAATTTATGGTAGGATGGGCAAAGGAGCGTAGCGACGTGCATTTGTAGAGACGTTGCATGCAACGTCTAAAAAAGGGGAGTGTCCCTCTTTTCCTTTGGAGGCGATGAATGATAAATAAAAATGATATTCTCTCCTACTTAAAAGAGAATAAAGCCGATTTTTATAATCAATACGGTATTCGTCGGGTTGGACTTTTTGGCAGCTTTTCTCGAAAAGAACAAACCGCAGAAAGTGACATAGATATCGCTATAGAAATGATTGCAGAACGAAAGAATCTACATAATTTTTTAGCCTTTAAGAGGCGTCTTGAGCAAGAATTTAATTGTAATGTCGATGTCGGGATTGAAAGTAGCTTAGATGCCTGATTATCGTTTGTATATTGATGTTGAATACGAAGCTATTGAACGAACATTAGCAGTATTACCGCACAGGCCACTTTCCGGTTTAACAGAACCAAACAGGTGGATATACCTTCAGGAGCGTCATGGCATCGGGATTTGCTTATAACTGCCGAACATGCTGGTATCATTTCAGTTTCGCTAACCGAAAAACTCAAACGATATCTCGCTTTTCGTCATTTTTTCAGTCATGCCTACGCATTGGATCTTTTTCCTGATCACATCGCACCGTTGGTTGATGATGTCGGTGAGGTTTTCGAAAGTTTTCGGGTTGAAATAGATGGTTTGGTATTCGAAAAGTAAAGATTTATAAGTCAATGGCTTGTAGTTTGAAAATGAAATTGGTGAGTCAACAGCTTACTTGATCCCCCAGCAAGGAGATTGATCTATGAGTACTGTATTGATGAAATGCGAACAGCAGGCAAAAAAAATGCCATTGGAAGAACGGGCATT
>NBLX01000137.1 GCA_002084705.1 Desulfobacteraceae bacterium 4572_35.1 | reverse complement strand
GCTGAACTACTTGCAACGACTCAACAACATCGAGAACATATTGTCGAGGTCGCTGCCGATTTTGATGACACAGTTCTCGACGATTTTCTTAATGGTAAACACATATCAGCAACACGACTAATTCCGGCATTGCGCCAAGGAGTTATTAGTTGCGATATCCACCCAGTACTATTAGGTTCAGCTTTGCGCAACAAAGGGATTCAACCATTACTTGATGCTATCTGCACCCTCCTACCATCACCACTTGACGTCGCACCAGAAGCGGGACTCGACCTTAACCAACAAACACAGCTAGCGATCAAAACTGCTCCCACTGCAAGCCTTTGTGCTTTAGCATTTAAAGTTCTTGCAGACGAAGGGCGCAAACTTACCTATCTACGCATTTATTCAGGTTCGCTTGAACCCGGCGACAATGTTTACAATAGTCGAATGGGCAAAAGTGAAAAAGTTTCCCGTCTTTTTCGCATGCACGCACACAAACGGGAACGAATTAAACTGGCAATAGCTGGGGATATAATCACCGCAACTGGTCTTAAAAGCGTTTTAACTGGCGATACTATTAGCGACCCTTTGCAACCGATACAACTTGCTGGGCTTGAATATCCTGAGCCGGTAGTATCTCTTGCGGTTGAAGCACAAACCGTCGCTGACCGCGACAAACTACCACTAGCACTTGAAAAACTCCAATGGGAAGATCCCACTTTTCGTGTTACTGAAGATAGCGAAACGGGACAGATCCTCCTAACGGGTATGGGAGAACTTCACCTTGAAGTGGTAATTCAACGGTTAAGGACAGATTTTGGTGTTACTACCAAAACTGGGAAGTATTGGAGGATTGGCCTACCGAATTAGCATCTTTGGTAACAGAAAAACTCACTTCAGTATCCCAATCAGGCATAATCGCAGGCTATCCACTTACCGATCTCGAGATAAGCTTGATTAGCGCACCCTACAACAGTAACAAAACTACTGAACTCGGTATTTCGGCAGCCCTTAGTAGAGCTGTCAACCAGGCATTACAAGACGGTCAACCCACCCTACTGGAACCAGTTATGGCGTTAGAATTAGTTGCTCCATCAGATTGTACCGGACGGGTAATGAGTAGTCTTAATCAAAAACGGGGGCAAATTGAGGGGATAACATCACGACCTGAAGAAGACATGGTTAAAGCCACAGTGCCACTATTAGAAATGTTTGGCTACATGACTGAGCTTCGCAGTGCAACCCAAGGAAAAGGGAGTTTCACCATGGAATTTTCTCACTTCGATCAAGCACCAGCAGAAATTTTACAAAAATTTGGGATATAAATTAATCATGTGGCTAAACTCTATCGGCAACAAATTCAAACAGATATTTTGTTTCGACAATTTAGCCATACTGATTCTAGTTCTCTGGGTCTTTGTACCCTCAGGAAGCTTAAGTTTTGCAAGTGAAATAGCCGATCCAAATCCATTACGTTTTCAGAAGGAAATCAATCGATTTAACTGGCAGGATGCCAAAAATAGTTTTCCACGACAGGCACTTTTATTTATTGGTAGCTCAAGTATTTATAAATGGAAAACTGCCCATGACTTCCCCACCCAACAGATCATCAATCGTGGTTTTAGCGGTGCACACATATCCGACATTAATCACTATTACAGTAGAATTGTAACTCGTTACAAACCTGCCAAAGTTATCTTCTATTGTGGTGAAAACGATGTCGCTGCCAATAAAAGTGTGGCTCAAATATTAACCGATTTCAAAACTTTCACGCATCAGCTTAAGCAAGATTTACCCGCCACAAAACTACTGTTCTTAGCGATAAAACCTAGCCCCGCCCGCTGGCATCTCTGGAGCAAAATGGCACAAACTAATCTTGCAATTGCAACTTATTGCCAATCTAGTAACAACTGTACCTACATCGACACTGCTACTCCACTCCTCAATAGCAATGGAGTACCAAACCAAAAACTATTTGCTAAAGATGGTCTCCACCTTAGTGGGGCTGGATATGCTATTTGGCGGGATATTCTTTACCGACAGGGAATTTAGGCTTCGTGATTACTAAGGTAAAAACATATACTCACTAATGCGCAAATACGTTGTGATTCCCATTGTCAATCTTTACACAAATTTATGCAGTGGCACTTGGAGCTTGCGAAACTTCAACCCGATTGCGCCCATTGTTCTTTGCCTGATACAATGCTTCATCAGCACGTTCCAACATATCCGTGACCTTTTCATGCTTATGGCAATAGCAACTCACTCCAATGCTGATAGTAATATCCTTTTTATCATCCTCTAGTTCAATGAGGCGACGTTCACTCACCCAATTGCGTAAACGATTGGCAAGTATTAATGCCCCATTAGCATTGGTATAAGGTAGGAGCACCACAATTTCTTCACCACCGAAACGAAACACCAGATCAAAATCACGAATATTTCCTTTGATCAGTTGAGCTAATGACTGCAGTACCTGATCACCAACACTGTGTCCATAGGTATCATTCACCCGCTTAAAATGGTCAACATCAATCATCATTACCGATAGATCAATCCCATACCGTTTAGCTTTTGATGCTTCTTCAACCAAACATCTATCCAAATGACGACGATTATAAATATTCATCAGTGGATCAGTTATATTTTCATGTTCCAAATGACAAATTCGCAATATACCTGTAGCTGTTTTGGCGGAGAGGGTACAAACAGTCAGCACAAATACAGCTCCGAAAAAAAATATTGCCGGAACTACCATATCGCCCCAATGGTTTATTTTTCCATAAAATAGATACGCATAAATCAGATACCCGACAAAAAACATGGCGATCAAGCAAGATAAAAATTTCCACGCCACGCGACAACTCCCGGGTGGCAAACTCCGCATTAATTGATTAACAGGCTTAAGCGATAAAACAAAAATAAACGCACCACATAAAACCAATATGGCTGCAAAATTATCCACAATATATTCCTATCAACAATATCTCATGAAAAAAATAATCGTAGCCGTCCCCCCTAACAACCTCTAAAAAGAATTAATTCGTCGGATAAAAGCCTTAAGCAATCCATAACTACGTCGATTAAAATCGACCTTTAAGCGGGGCAGATGAAGTAAATCGGGCTCATCATGTTCAGCTGGCAACGGAGAACTCAAGCTGATTTTACCATTAGAAGCCAATATTTCACTAAATTCGCTAGTTAAAATATGGAGATGATCAGAATCAAGGGCTTTATTTAAACGGATTATCATTTGGTTTTTTACAAACCGCATCGAATGATAATTGCGATAAAAGTCGTCAATCACCTGTACTGCTTCAGTAGGGTCTCTAACCACTGTAAACAATCCAAAATCTTCCCCAGAAATCAAACCACGGGTAAGTAAACTGTCGCGCATAAAAGCTATTAACTCGTCCCAGTAACCGCCATCATCATCAATCATAACCAATGGTATTGGCGGGTTCTTACCCGTTTGAATCAGGGTCATAATCTCCATCCCTTCATCCAACGTCCCAAAGCCACCGGGGAACAAAGCAACGGCATGCGCTTCTTTAAGAAAAGCAACTTTACGATTAAAAAAGTATTTGTAGGTAATTACTTTTTCGTCCTGATCCATAATCGGATTAGTATCTTGCTCAAACGGAAGACGGATATTTACTGCAAAAGAGTTTTCTACACCGGCACCTTCATTGCCAGCCCGCATAATTCCAGGGCCCCCACCGGTAATAACCATATAATTTCGCTCTGCCAAGAGGCGTGAAAACTCGACACATGTTTTGTAGATTGGGTCATCTGGAGATGTTCTGGCGCTACCAAAAACGGTAACTTTTTTACGATCACGGTAGGGGCCAAAAACTTTGTTGGTATAGCGCATCTCTTTCATTGTCGTCGCCATCAATTTTTGATCGGCAAGATAATTATTTTCTTGCCCCGACTTTAATGCACCCAAAATCATTTCTCTGATCATCTCGGGATGATTAACTTCAGTTTTTTTCATCAACAAATCTATTAGTTCATCAATTTCGCCGTTGCAACGATTAAATGTTAATGGCATTCGAATCTCCTAAACCATATTATAAATAGTTAGCCAATTAAGGTGCACTCGCAAAAACTGCTTAGATGGCTAGCCATCAATTAAAAACGGCAGTACGATATATCATCATACTGCCGTTACCTACATCTGTCACTAAATAACTGTTACAATTATCTAATTACAGTTTTATTAAGTGGCCAAAGAAGTCCTTAAGCCGGGTTCTGTTCTCCATTACAGTTACCTGCAACAAAGCGATGATCATTCATCTAGGATCGTCGTTGCCAACGACCTCAAGCAGCCAGACCCAGAGACTTCGGGCGGACAGCCCTCAAACGTCTCTCTATTCGACCTTGCTCCGGATGGGGTTTACCGAGCTTCTGACGTCACCGCCAGAACTGGTGAGCTCTTACCTCACCCTTTCACCCTTATCCACCTCCGCAAAAACTTCGGCAGACGGTCTTCTCTCTGTGGCACTTTCCCTAGGGTTGCCCCCGGTTCCCGTTAGGAACCATCCTGTCCTGTGGAGCCCGGACTTTCCTCCCCCCACAACTAAGTGGGCGGCGATCATCTATTCTTCTTTGACCACATTTACTTTAAACTTGAAACAAGTTTCAGGAAACATGAACTTGCTGCTTATCCCCCGATAACTGATTAACAACCAACAAAGGTCGCGGGGATGGGCGGTTCAAAACAAAACTAAAACAATTCCAGCAACGACTAAAATTGCTTAAACTTCAGTCTCAACGAAAAGAATTCGATTACAATGAGGACAAGTCTGAATTTCAGCTACTTGCAATAAACGGTTATATTGCTGTGGTGGAAGTTGCATATTGCATCCCATACACGCCCCACGGGTAGCCAAAGCAAGTGCTAATCCAGCGCGCCGCTGAAACAATGTCTGATACTTACGCAACAGTGTTATTGGTAATTCGGAAGCCACAGCTTCACGGGTTTTAGTCCGCTTTAGCAATACCGCCTCAGATTCATCAAGAAGTTGCTGCAGTTCAGCACCACGGGCATCAGCTTTTTCATTGATAGCAGCCAGCTCGTTATTTTTTTCTTCTAAATCAGCTTCAAGTGTAGTTACTTCGAGATTTTTCGCCTGCACTTGATCTGCAATATCCTTGTTTGATTTTTTAGCAGTTTCAATCTCTTTCAATACAGCAACATACTCTTTTTGAGTTTGAATCTCTGGTAGCCGTGCTTCGACCCGCACCACATTGTCTTTTTCTTTAAGCAAATCCTGTTGCAGTTCGCCTTCAGACTGTTGCAACATAGCAATTTCATCACTCAATTGGTCAACCATCTCTTGAACCCTCGTGGCATCAGCTTCAAAGCCAGCGAGTTCATTACGATAATCTTTTCGAGTTGCTTCAATGACACTGATTTCCTGATCAATTTCTTGTAGATCTTTTAGCAGATTCATTTGGTTTTGCACGTCGATATCCTCCGTTTATAAAAAATGTTAGGACAGTCAGAAAACCACCAGCGGATCTTCTTCTGCTGCCATTTCAATAACTTCAATTTTATAATTATTTGTAGAAAAGTTTTTCCGCAAACGTTGCGAAAGTTCAGCTACCATAATTTGTTCAGTTGCAAAATGCCCAGCATCAATCAGAGCAACTCCAGCTGTTCGAGCTCTCTGTGCTTCATGAAATTTAATATCTGCGGTCACAAAACAATCGGCACCATGACGAACAGCTGCTGAAAATAATGACATTCCAGTGCCACCACATACTGCAACGCACTTAAGTGGTTGGGTTAAATCCCCGACTAATTTAACTGCCGAAAGGTTAAGCTGATCTTTTACCTGCATCGCAAACCGCCGCAAGGAAACTGGTTCTGGCAATGTTCCCACCCGA
>NBLX01000136.1 GCA_002084705.1 Desulfobacteraceae bacterium 4572_35.1 | reverse complement strand
TTGTTACGGTGCTGATCACCTACCTTTTTGTCATGCCTAACTTTGGTATTGTCATCGACCAGATCCCCGCTTGGGTTAATACCATTCCGAAGTAAACTTCGATTCTGTCGCTGCCAATTGGCAGCGACATGATCGAATAACAAACTACGGGGAATTTAACCCATCCCATGATCAAATCTGAGAATCAATCACCTGTAAAACTTCAGCGTATTCTTTCAAACTTCTTTCAACATTGTCTTTTTTACTGTTTAAACTTTTTATTTGATGTTCCAAGTCCTTGCTGATGTCTGAAATAAAACTTTGTCCTGATTTATTCAGCTCATTACATATTTTTTCTTGATTGTGCAAAACCGCTTTATTGATTGTTTGCAAAGCTATACTTACAGCATCGGCAATACTCTGCTGTAGACGCGAAATATCTGCATCACGAACTTCCGGAGTATTGAATGAACTTGTTACACCGGCAATACAAGCACTACAATTCAAATTAACCGACGGTTTTGTAATTCGCGAAACAGCGCTCTCAACAGGGCGCAGGATATTATCCGGGTCAAAATCATCACTCTCAACATCTACCATCTTCTTAACAGCGGCCAGTATATCCTTACGCAATTGATCGACATTTACCGCCTCGGAAATATGATCCGTCAATCCTTTTTCTGCATTCTGAATAAAACCCTCAACTTGATCAATAGCATCATGCACATTAGCAGATGAGTATGAAATAGTTACAGTTCGCCATTTTGTTTCACTACTGCCCCAGCTAAAAGGATTCCACCATTTTGAACTACTAACAGTGTAACGTTCCTCCTTCGTATCGGTACCACTCCGCCTCGATACCCGTTTGGCATCTAAAGCTGCTAACTTTATCTCGTGCATCACAGTCGCCATATTTTTTTTAATACTGTTGGCATGAGTTTCAAAAATATGGGTGACTGCACTTTTCCCTTTTCCCAACTTTTTGGCCGTTGCATCAAGGCTTGCCGTAAGCTCTTCAATGCTCCCTGACGCTATGGCTTCCTGCTCTTTTACCAATCGTTCGCGTATACCACCCATCTCTTGGCGAAAAGCCGGTTCAGTGCGCTGCAACAGTTTGTCCATTTTACCTTTAAGGATTTCTTCCTTTCGCTGGGTAACCTGCTCAACGCGAGTGTGGACGATTTCTAAATTAGCAAGTTCCAGCATGGTTTCTTTATCAAACGTGTCATCTGGAAACATCTTTTCCAAACTGGTTAAAATCTTCTTTTCTATTTCATTATGAGCTCCCCAATGTGTAGCAATATTGAAAGCCATTGCCGAAATAAATAGCGGTGGCAGCGCACCCTTTAAAGCCTTAGCCATATAAGGGTTTTCACCACAATGTTCTATCTGTTGACAAATTTTATTAAAATCTTCTTCTGCCCTTTGATTCAATTTTTCAACAATTACCGGTGCAGCACACCGTAACGATTTGTACCTATGCCCCTCATCTAACAACACTGAATCAAAGAGTGAACCAATAAGACAAATATCGTCGATTCCTTGCTTAGGAATACTTTGAGCTAATAAACTTAAATCGGACTGATCAAGGAATTGCCCACAATTACTTAAAAAGAAGATAACATCGCACTGCCCCATAAATTTCTTTGTAACACTGCTACGCGAAACGATAGG
Source organism: Desulfobacteraceae bacterium 4572_35.1 (assembly GCA_002084705.1). GTDB lineage: Bacteria > Desulfobacterota > Desulfuromonadia > Desulfuromonadales > Desulfuromonadaceae > Desulfuromonas. The sequence goes on along the minus strand of NBLX01000136.1, from coordinate 3,422 downwards.
ATCATTAATACCCGGTGTATCAATGATCTCGATATTTTTTAACGCCGGCAAATTTACAGATAAACAACTGCTTTTTACAAAGGGAGTAAAATGACCTGCTGAACCAACATAATCAGCTAAAATTTGATTGAGTTCAGAAATATGCTCTACTGGATCAAGAACCACTTTCTTACCCAGATAACCCTGAATATCCTGACGACCGTGTTTAGCCATCTCAACAAGCTCCATGCAGGCTTGTTCTGCCGGGGTCGGTTTTTCCGTAATCATAATAGTTGGAGCAGTATCATTCCTCTTGGAAAAAAACCCACCTGTCCCCTTTTTACTTAAAAAATCCTGCGCCTTCAGACGTTGCCGCTCTTTATCGAAACCTTTTTCGGCGGTAGTTTCAACCTGCGCCCATTCATCTTTGTCGTAAAACTCAACTTCTGCTGTTAATTTCTCACCATATCTAATCCTAGTTAATGCCGCTGTCATGGGGGAAGCAGCTTTTGGCAATACGTCATCACCGTTAAATAAAAGTGAATTTAAAAAGGAGGATTTCCCTCTTTTTATCTGACCTACGACTCCGATACGAAGTAATCGATTTTGTTCAGAAGCTGTATCAATATTGCGGCGCAATTCATTTATTTTCCCTTGCAAACTCGAAAAGTCTTTTTCGCCGATTACCGACCTAAAGGGCTTGAGTTGATTTATTTTTTCAGTAAGGGACTCAATATTAGCGTGCTGTTTTTTATTGGTCATTGTTACCTCTTTTTTTCCGATTATTTTTCCATTTCAAATCATCACAAATCATTGAGAACAATGGCCCAACATAATAACTTTTCAACCTTCTCATGACAGGGTCACTGGGGCAAAACTCACCCTTATTCTCATGATAGAAAACAACGAGATCCTTTTTAAACGGCAGCGCCGTAATTATTTTCAGCTTACCAACAAGTTGTTCGTCAATATGAAGCCAGTTTTTCAATAGATCTAAAAGTTTTCTTTCATTCGGATGAAACCAACCGTCATAAACAGATGCTAAAGCCAAATCGAGAAGCAGAACCTCATCGAATTTTTGATGTTTTACAAAAGAAATTACCTCCTTGATCATTGATTCATCCCAGTCTTTACCTTGAATCAACACTGCATCAAGCATATCCCTCGGCACACCTAAAGCGTGCATCATCATCTGTAAATACTGTTTCTCTCGCCAATGAATTAAATTATCAATGCAAAGAACAAGCGAAAGTGCAGACAGGTATTTTAGTCGAACATCAAGGCTAGCCTCAACCAGAGGATGATCATTCAAGGCTTTTTGTTCTCGCTGTGCTCGACTCACTTTATTCAACAGGGAAGAATCAGTCATCAGAACCCGCCTTTTGTTTTATTACCGGATAAATAATTGTGCACCGCTCATTTTCACGCAAATGCACACTGACCTTTTCACCCACAGGTAATAGGTTAACCGCCTCTTTGCGTGATAATCCAGTGACTTTTTGCACTTCTCCAGTTAGTGCCATCACCTCAAAACCATCGTCCATCTCAAAATAAAAGCACAATGAATCAACTTTACGCACAGTGCCACTCAATTTTTCGAGGTTGGGTTTTCTAAGCAATCCTTGCAGTAGCTTATCTGAAATCTGATTCATGCTTCCATTAAATCGGAACGATTCAACGTCAGTCGAACCCGCAAGACCAATCATCCCTGTTAGATTTGGATGCGTTTCATCTGACAAAACCAAACCACTTAATTCAGCAATGTCCTCAATCAGATTCAGAACACTGCGCTGAACGGCTATCATCTTCTTTTCAGCAGCTACGAGAGCATCGATCCTTTCCTTAGATCCAGCAGCAAGAGATTTTGATCGATGTTGAAGTTCTTTTTCTACACCAGTAGAGAGGGCAATTTCATTAAGCACACCGCGCTGTTGACGTAGACGTATTTTTTCGCTTTCATAAAAAGTCGTATAATTTGAAAAAATATCTCGCGCTCGTTGCAAGACCGGTGTACCTGATTTACGCGCTGAAACATCTTTAAAAAATGTTTTCATACATTGCGAATCACCGTACTCCACCCCTTCTGCCGAAGAAAATGCCGTGACTCCATAAACCTGGAACTCTTCGGCTCTTGCCAAATCTTTTCTCGCGGCATTGAGAGTCTGCGATATCTCAGTTTTTGTTTTTTTATCGGCTTTATTCAAAACAAACAAAATCGGTCGCTTAAAATCAAGGCTACGGATAAACACCATATCTTCTGACGGAATCGTCCCGTTTTGAATATCAATCAACCAAATCAAATAATCGGCTTGGCGTAAATGCTCCCGGGCAATATTTTCATCAGTATTTGCCGATTTATCGATTGAATCACTCTTACTGTACCCGGGTGTATCTAAAAAAGTAATCTGCGGATATTTCATGTTTTTGCGCTGTACGTGAATCAAGCGCAAGATGTGGGCAAACGACACTTTGAATCGCTCATGAAATGAATGACAAATTGCTTGCAACGCTGACTCATCAGAGGTAATCCGTTGGTGGAATTTATTCAGTACGGTAACGGTATCCTCTGGGCCTTGGGTAAGATAGGTGGGGATGGAGATTGTTGGATTGGTGTCAGTTGGTAATAGTTCACTACCAAGTATCGAATTTAAAAAACGTGATTTCCCAGCACTAAACATCCCGCCAACCGCAACGGTATAGTGCCGCTCCAACTCGGGAAACTGAATAAGTGCTTCTAAATCGGTGCAAACCTGCTTTAAACCACGATAGGCAGCCGCGCCAGTGGTGTTATAGTCCGATTCAGTTAAAGGGAGAAACTTTTCCTCAATAACCAATTGAAGTTCAGCTAGTTTTTTATGGGCCGGTGAGGCTCCTCCACCCATGGCTACCAGTTCAGCACAGAGTTGTAACCCCTTCTCAGGATTATCGAGATAAATATTACCATTGCCTCTATATATTTTTGCGGTACTTTTTCCAGTATCTTTTGCTGCGTTATTCTCAATATGAGAATTCATCATTGACATCAGTTTTCTCCCAAAAGTTGCTTCCGTCGTCTTCTTAAAAGGTTGGTCATAGGTGAAGGATTTTTCTCGGGTGAAGCCGACTCCGACAAAACCTACCGAGTCGAACCAAGTAGGATGCGGTGAGTGAAACGAACAGCATCTATTTATTGCATACGTTCAAAATCGATGAGATTCGTTGCCCTCACTGCAACCTAACGGGTCACGAGTACCTGTCCCAGTAACCATTTTTGTCACTAGAGTATCTATCAAAATAACCATTTTTTTCACTACAATCTGCCATAGTCTGATTGTCATCACCCCAACCTTCCTTATCTACAGAAACGGTTGCAATTTCCTTATATTCTAATATGTGAGATCCCAATCCCTTGGGAATCTCCATAAGCCATGGGGTTAACGCACCCTTTGTTGTTCCTTGTGCAA
>NBLX01000135.1 GCA_002084705.1 Desulfobacteraceae bacterium 4572_35.1 | reverse complement strand
TAATAGACGGCTCTATCGGGTATCCTGTTGTCGTAACCAATTGGCCGTCCTGGCTTTTTTGAAGTGATCCGTCACGAGTATATTTTGTGCTGCCATCGGGCATACTTACCTGCAAGAAGCCGTCGCCGGTAATGGCAATGTCTAATGGCTTGCCGGTATTGACAAGTTCGCCAATGGTGAAAACTTTTACCGTAGATGCAGCGCGAACACCACTTCCGATTTCTATACCGCTAGGTGATTTTATACCAGAGGCAACTTCGGCACCTGCTTGTTTCATTTTGATGTAAAGCAAATCCTGGAAATCAATCTGGCTTCGCTTGAAACCGGTGGTATTGATATTGGCAAGGTTGTTAGCTGTTACATCCACCATCATCTGCTGGGCATGCATACCTGTTGCCGCAGTGGAAAAAGCTCTTAACATAATTTTACTCCTTTATTTTTATTTTGTGTCGCTTGCGCTTCGCGCTTTTAATATATTGATTTATCCCATCGCTACGCTCATAAGGCTCTTTGAGTTGACTTTGGAAACTGCGAGAGACTTCATATTGGCTTCATAGAGCCTGGTAACCATTATCATATCTGTTAATTCTTCAACCATTTGAACATTAGAGCCTTCCTGAAAACCTTGTTTAACAATCAAATTTCCAGATGTATCCGGTTTTACATTTTCCGGTGCCTGAAAGCAATTCAGACCCGCAGCAACAAGTTGATCTGCTTTATCTTTGAAATCCACAAGCTTGAATTGCCCTACCGCTGTTCCTGCGACACTGATATTTCCATCACTTGAAACGCTTATTTGCGATGGCGACATATCCGGCGACAAAGAGATTGGTCCGGCTTGGCCTGCAACTATTCTTCCGGAACTATCAACTATTTGTCCATTTTGGTCTAATTGAAACATTCCGTTTCGTGTGTAAAGCGGTCCTTGCGGTGTTTCTATTACAAAAAATCCTTTGCCGCATAAAGCGAAATCTAATGACCGCCCTGTTTCAGTAAAACTGCCTTGTGAAAAATCAAATGTCGTCTGCAATTGAGCTTGGTCGCTAGTCTCTTGGGTTGCCCCGACTCCCTGAGCCATAAGCGCTTTTGAAAATGTATTGTATCTTCGTTTATATCCAACAGTACTTACATTTGCCAAGTTATGAGTAATAACGCCAAACTCTCGCGTTAACCCATTGATTGACGAACTAACCTGTGTTGAAATTTCTGCCATTCAATAATCCTTAGACGCCTGCATGTTGCAAAATACGCTTTTCGCCATTTTCTGAAACCGGTATATTTTCATCAGTAACGCCCAATGAAGCGGCGTTAGTAATACAAATTAATTTATTAATATCTGAATCGCTTAAATCCTTCAATTCCACTGCTATCAACAAACCATCTGGCATATTTTCTGTACGCTTGACTTTGGCGATAGTTTCTATTGTGTTTAGTGCTGTAGCCAATTCGCTTTTTCCAGAGCTTTTGATTACCCTTCGTTCTTTTTTGGTATCCAAGCCAAACACTATCAATACTCTATCGCCAACGTTTGCTTCTATTGAAACTTTGAGACATAGTCCTGATACTCCCAACTCGGTAACTGTCGCTGGTACAAATTTTGGCGGTGTCAAAATGGTTTTAACTAAATTTTGGGTTGTTGTATCAGTCCTTGTTCCGTCGGTAATAATTTTGCTAAGCTTCGTTTCAAATGGAAAGTGAGCGATATAAGCTGGCTTTTTCACTGGAACACGAAGGAAACGCCGACGGTTAATGAATCGGATGCTGTTACTATGCTCCAAAATCATTATATTGCCATCGTAGCTGGTAACTTGAGTGCTGAACTCCCAAATTGATGCGCCAAAATAATATCTGACATTCCATTCTTCGCCAAAAGTAATTTTCACTAGCTTTGGCAATTGAACTGCCAATTCTGTATCACTATTCTTTATAACAGCAGCTTGTATAGCTTCGGCATCTTCTATATTTCTACGAGTGATATGAACATTTCTGCCCACCGGAATCTGCCTGCTGTTCACGCTTTTTGATTTATGCGAAAGCCCCTTTGAAAATGAAGGCCCTTTTTTGAATCCAAGCTTTTCACGCAGAGAAAAAAGAAGTATATCTAACTGCTTGCTTTGGGCGATAGTCTGCCGACCTTCCAGAGATTCCTTTAGTTTGACAACTCCACGGTCAAATGCGGAAACCAAAGTGAAAATCGAGTCGTTTCTTTTCAGCCCTGCTTTGTCTGCAATACTAAGTACAACCTGGCGCTCACCAGAGGTTAGCCTTGCTTTTTCGGCATATTCGTCAAACAAGTTTTCAGTATTTTTCCGCTCACGCTTAGTGCGATTGTAACTAATTATTATCAATGAAACCATTAAGATAATTATGGAAGCTATAGCAAGTGCAATGAACCACTGTTGAGTCATAAAGTTGACGCTGGAGCCGTTCCTTGCAGCATTCCATCTTTGCACTGGCGTCAATGCCAGAACAATGCCATCTAAATATCCAGTGATAACTTCCACCGTTGTCATCTTAAAGTTCCAAATTTACTATCTAATAAGGTTTGTTAATTCTCTGAGCAACTCATTGGCAACTTTGATTGTTCTTGCGTTGGCCTGGAATCCGTTTTGTGCCTGAATCATATTTACAAACTCTGTTGCAACATCAGCGTTTGATTTTTCCAGTGCTCCGCCGTGAATCGTTCCAGCACCACCGACCATTCCTTGTGTAGCCATTGCTTCGCCAGAGTTTGCTGAAGATATGAAATAACCACCTCCAGAACTTTCCAAACCTGCTGTATTTTGGAATAATGCTATTTGCAGGGTAGCAATGTTTTTCTTAATGCCGTTTGAAAACGAACCAATAAGCCCACCACCATTATTTATCGAAACACTTGAAAGAGTTCCTGACGCATAACCGTCCTGATCCCTTATCACTGCATTTGATGTTCCTGACTCGCCTGTTGCAAATTGAGATAGCCCATCAAATTTGTTCGCTGTTCCAATATTGACAGCAATCGCTTGAGGATTTGCGGTGTCGTGTGCAAAAGCTATCGTAAATTCAGCAGTATCACCAATGGTAGCATTTAAGCCAGCATAAGAACCATTGCTGGCATTAAACTCTATGCCCTCGATACGGCGATCGTCATAGCCTAGAGAGTTAACATCACCAGTAACCGAAGCTAGTAACATATCCCAGGTGTTATCAGTATCTGTTCTGACAAGTGCACCTGAAAGAACATGTGCACCGCCCTGAGAATCGAAAACTGTAACATTGATATTTTGAACTTCTTGGCCACCAACTGTTGTATATTCAAAATATCCCGGCATTTCAACAACGTCGCTGCCACCTGTGGAAGTGGTGTATGCCAAATTCATATCCATTTTACTATAGCCGCTACTACCATCTTCTATAGTTATTCTACCATTTAGCAAAGAAGCTGTGGCATAAGTTCCATCAGCGTTTTGATTGGCAACATCTGAAAGCACTGAATTAATTCCAGCAACAAGCGCATCCAAATCTGTGCTTGCATCTATGTCAATATCGAGTGAACCTGCACCTGCGACAAGAGCATCGCCATCTTTATTATAGCCAGATACTGCAATGGTACCTGTTTGACCGCCAGCAAATGCCCCTGAGAATTGGTCTAAATCATCAAGGTCAGTAGCTCCGGTGGCAGTTTCATTACTAACGGTATATTTTATAGCTGAACGAATCAATTGAGTTTGTGGTGTTGTAAGCATCGCATCTGGACTAAGATTGCCTTGTACTGTCATTGCTGACGTTGCGCTTGCTGGAAGTGCAACATCAAAAGGAATGCGAATGTTATTGTCTCCAACAGTCTGGAAACCATCGCTAACACCTTCAGAACCGATACGCTGGACAAGATAACCAGTTGATGGGTCAATCAGGTTTGAGTTGGCATCAATACCGAAAGCGCCAGCACGAGTATAAAGATTTTGCGAACCATCTCTTAGTGCAAAATATCCTTCGCCCTCTATTGCTAAATCAAGTGGGTTACCGGTGTTTACAATATTTCCTTGTGTCATATCGGAGGCAATACCTGAAACCCCGACTCCACTACCCATCTGCTGAGGGTTGATACCGCCTGTGTTACTGGTCGGCTGTGAAGCTTTTTTTATTGTCTCGCTAAGCAACTCCGAAAATGTTATTCGGCTTGCCTTGAAAGCTGTAGTATTGACATTGGCAAGGTTATTACCTGCTACATCAAGCATTTTTTGGTGGGCTTGTAACCCGGTAACACCTGTTGACAGTGCAGAACTCATAGTATGTCTCCTAAAATATCTTTGGTTTTTTTATTTTAATTTTGTACTAACACTACGGCATTTAGGCCGAGAGTATATTCAACTGCCCCTGCTTCGGTATCCACGGTAAGCCCTAGTTTATTTTCTCCAGTCTCAGGGTCATTAAGTACCGAATCAACAGTGCCTACTTTTGTTTCAAGCTCGCCGCTTACTTCATTGGTCGCATAGAATGTTACACGTTTACCTAACAATGAAGTGGCGTAGCTGTTTTCAGTTCTCTTGAGCACATCGGAAAAACTGGATTTCATGGATTCTAATTGCTCTAGCTGCGAAAACTGCGTCAACTGCGAAGCCATCTGGTCATTATCCATCGGTTCAAGCGGGTTTTGATTTTGCAGCTGCGTAACAAGAAGCTTCATATAATCGGTTTGAATCTTACTTGACGATGTTGCTGATATACTCATAATTAAAACCCTTTTTAATAAATCTCAAAATATTGCCGCACAACGCAGCTAGCTTAAAGATGTGCAATTTTTGTGCCACGCCGAGACGCACGCCACCTGTATCGCGTATAACCTCTTATTCATAAATGAGTTAAAAAAGATTTTACTATAGTTTAGCTGTTGTTGGAGTTTGTCTAATGATAGTACAGTGGATAATTCTTCCTAATAGTCCGGAAGATATTTCCCTGTAATGCAAAAAAAAGAGATTTTATAGCGTTATTGGTGTTTTTTTGTTGCTATTTTATAGATTACCTTTTAATGGTAATTAACCGTTTAATAGAAAGAGATATAGCGGTACGCAGGGCAAGGATGTTTTGCGGAGTTTCGCTTGCTACTATTGGGAGCAGTAAATGGATTTACGCAGCATTGTTACGGTAGGCAAAGAAACAGATGTTCATCAGCTAGCTCGGCAGTTCAGTCAAGAGGTATTTGCTGCTGATGACCTCATCGAAGCATTGGATATTACACATAGAAACAGCCCTGATTTAATTATTTTTGATCATAGATTTACCCCGGACTGTATCAAGAAATTCCTCAGCGTAGCCAGCAAAAATTGCGAAATTCATATTGTAATCATCGGCAGTGATGAAAACGATTCTCATTTTCCCGAAAAGTTTATAGAAGCTGGGGCGAATCACTATTTACG
>NBLX01000134.1 GCA_002084705.1 Desulfobacteraceae bacterium 4572_35.1 | reverse complement strand
CCCATCGGCATCAAAAAACCAGGTAGAGGACAATTGCGCCCAGAACACGCTGCCGTCCTTGCGCAGATAACGCTTCTCACACACGATGGCACGCGAACGGTTGGCACGAGCAATACTGCGTCGGTTGAGGGTTTCTTCGATATCATCGGGATGGGTGACATCGGTGATTTTCATGCCGAGCAACTCCTCTTCGGTGTAGCCCAGAGCGTTGCAAAAGGCTGGATTAACCTGGAGAAAATGTCCGTCGGGCGCCAGCATGGCAATCCCGGCCACTGATGACTGAAAAATGGTGCGAAAACGCGCGGTAATATCGCGGAAAAAACCCTGGATGCCGCGCGGCTCACCCTGTTCACGATACAATGAAATGCTGCCTTCGGCAGTTATCCTGCGCCCATCTTTGGTCTTGAAAATCACCTCGAAACACGGCAGCACTTCACCGTTGAGCAAACGCTGAATTCGAGACTGGCAGTCGCAATGACAATCATCATGTAACAGATTGAAAAAGTTAAACGTCTTCAGGTCTTCATTGTCATAACCAAAGGTTTCGCGCCACATCTGATTGACATAAATAACCCGCCCTTCAAAATCAACGACCTGGATAATATCGTTACTGTTTTCCACCAGAACCGCGTAATCCACACAACCTCCACCTGCCCACCGGCACCGCAACCCGCCGTGACAGCGAGCGTGACAGCGAGTGAATATTCATTCCATGCCACCAGCCGAACACACTCTACAACATTTACGAGCCACCAAACCAGCATAAACCCGAATAGTACCCAAATCCAGCACGTTATGCAATTATTTTTACCCCCCCTTTTTTTACCCCCCCTTTTTTATTGCGCAGATTGACGCCAAAGTTACGACCTTCCCCGCCACATCATAATGTCACCTCCAGGCAACACAACCGACCACCAGCAATCATGGTTGGCATGAAGCGTGCGAAAGAATCGCCCAGTGGGTACTCTACTGAGTTGTTTTAATACCCACACAAGCACACCCCCACGCATCCACAAAATTAGATTATTGCTGCCGAGATAGAAAAATAATTGTTGCAAATTAGCAGGTTAGCCTAACAGGTGTACCATGTTTTTAGTTCTGGCACGTTTTATGCTGACCAGTGTCGACCACGTGTCCATCCTTATATCTGATACGAAAGACTACATAAGCACATGGACATGAGCTGCTTGCTTTGTTTGTTTATAGTTTTTAGCAACCGTTGTTATTTTCACCCTCAAAAAGGAGCAGACATATGACTTCTGCAATTGACGAAAAAATTGAGCCTCTTTTTCAAGAAGTTTTAAATCGAAACCCCGGCGAAACCGAGTTCCATCAAGCGGTACGCGAAGTGCTGGAATCTCTTGGCCCGGTTTTAGTCAAATATCCCGAGTTCGCTCACCACAAAATTATTGAGCGTATTTGCGAACCTGAGCGTCAAATCATTTTTCGGGTGCCCTGGATAGACGATAAGGGGCAGGTACAAATCAACCGTGGTTTCCGTGTTGAATTCAACAGCTCATTAGGCCCCTATAAAGGTGGTTTACGTTTTCACCCCTCGGTGTATCTGGGCATCATCAAGTTTCTCGGTTTTGAGCAGATTTTCAAAAATGCTCTTACCGGTCTGCCTATCGGCGGCGGTAAAGGTGGTTCGGATTTCGATCCTAAAGGTCGCTCCGATGCCGAGATAATGCGCTTCTGCCAGAGCTTTATGACAGAGCTGTATCGTCATATTGGTGAGCATACCGATGTTCCGGCAGGTGATATTGGTGTTGGCGGACGTGAGATCGGCTATCTGTTTGGTCAGTACAAGCGCATTACCAATCGCTGGGAAGCGGGCGTATTGACTGGTAAAGGGCTGACCTGGGGCGGTTCTCTGGTACGTACCGAGGCTACTGGCTACGGTGCGGTATTCTTTGTAGATGAAATGCTCAAAGTACGTAAAGATAGCTTTGACGGCAAAATCTGCTCGGTTTCCGGTTCTGGCAACGTGGCAATTTACACCACCGAAAAGATTCATCAGCTAGGTGGCAAAGTTGTTACCCTGTCCGATTCCGGCGGTTATATCTACGACGAGAAAGGTGTCGATCTGGATCTGGTCAAGCAACTTAAAGAGATCGAACGGCGCCGCATCAGCGAATACGTCAAGTACCATAAAGATGCCAAATATGTTGCTGGTGGCAACATCTGGGAAATTCCCTGCCAGGTAGCAATGCCTTCGGCTACGCAAAATGAGATCAACGGCGCCGATGCGAAACTGCTGGTTGATAATGGCTGTATTGCTGTTGGTGAAGGGGCGAACATGCCCACCACCCCTGAAGGTGTCAGAGTATTCCTCGATGCCGGCATTGCCTATGGTCCAGGTAAAGCAGCAAACGCTGGTGGTGTGGCTACCTCGGCATTGGAGATGCAACAAAATGCCACGCGTGATTCCTGGTCATTTGAATACACTGAAGAGCGCCTGAAGAAGATTATGAAAAACATCCATCAATCCTGTTACGAAACCGCTGAAGAGTTTGGTACTCCGGGCAACTATGTGATCGGTGCTAACTGTGCTGGCTTCATCCGCGTAGCCAAAGCAATGCTGGCAATGGGTGTTATTTAACCTGTAGTTACAACAAATTTAACATAAGACACAAAAAAACCCGGCGTTAACCGGGTTTTTTTGTGTCTGCCTGAATTGCTTGATCGGGAGCCTATTCTGGACGCAAACCCAGCAATTTTTGACTGACGATATCGGACATAAGTTGCAACGGTGTGTCCAACTTTATTATTTTTATCACGCGTTTATATTTTGCGTAACTAGGTAACATCCCTTCTAGGTTATTGCGTTGTTTGTCGAGCCATTCTTTATCAAAAATCACATCTTCCCCTTCGGGGAACAGTGCCAGGTAAAAGATGTCGGCTTCAACCAAATCTTGAAAGAAATGGGAACCAAACGATAGCTCCGGCATAAGCCCGCCGGTGGTAAATGCTACTTCGCACAGAGCAGTGATATTGCTGATTTCGGAAAAAGATATGGGTACGCCCAGTTCCGGTGTCGAAGTGCCCCAGCGCCCCGGCCCCATCAACAAGGTCTGGTTGTCTTGACGATCGCAAATACGTTTGTTAATGCGACCTACCAGGCGAGCTATATCATATTTGGCGGTGGTACTCAGTCTGGTGTATTCCGCTGGCTCAACCCAGATGAGCCAGCTAATATCATGGGAGATATTCCCGCCCATAAAGTTACTTTTGGTCGATATAAAAATTTGCTCCGTGGGTACGTTGTCGGGCAGAACAACGAGTTTATCGTGCCCTTGAGTTTGCAGTGGACGACACTGGACAATGTTAATACGAGGCTGTTCATCGACAACATTAACGGTGAACTCAATATCGACGGGATAGTCGTAGGCTCGCTCCAGAGTTTTGAGAATGTTTTGCATCATGGAACTGAATGGCGTTTCTGATAACAGGTGGTCAAAGGTAAGCAGCCACGCATTTTGCCTGCCCTGACCGCGCGCTTCCATGCGTTGCATAGTTTCGTAATCACGTACCGCATACTTTTCCATCGGCAGATCATCAATCTCACGATTGAGTAGCGTAAGGGGAACCGTTTGCAGTTTATTGTCGGCGATATTGAGCAGATCGACATCGCGTTGCGAAAACTTGCGTGTGTCATCCATCCCCGCATGCGGTTTTTTTAAAGGACAATCCAAGGCAACAATACGTGGATAGTCCCCCTCAACCCTGTCCACAGCTCGCGTTCCCATTCCGAAAACCAGCCTCAACATACCCGCCCTGGGATCCATTTCCTTATCCCACACAAAAGTATTGTAGGATACGCCCACCCCTGCCAGTTCAGGGAAATAATATTTTCCGTGGTAAGAGCCGGAGACTCGCATGATAAGCAATGCCATCTGCTCCTCTTTTTTATCCAGCCCCCGCTGTTTGCGATAGGTAAGGGCATCCACGCTCATCGCGCTGGCAAATACCCGGCGAATAGCATCAGTTAATTGTTCGTAGCGTTGTTCCGGTGATCCTTGATTGACACAGAAAAAACTGTCGTATTTACCAGCAAAGGCGTTGCCAAAACCATCTTCCAACAAACTGCTTGAACGAACAATAATTGGATACTGACCATAATAGTCGAGCATTTTTTTCAATTCGGCTCGTGTTGTTTCAGAAAACTCGCCGTGAAGCATTTTTTCATGTAATTCCGCGCCACACTTAAAGTATCCGTCCTCGGTTTTCTGCTGCATAAACAGTTTCCACCAACCGTTGTGGATGATGTATGAAAAATAAATATCGGAGCCAACATAAAACGAATCGTGATGTTCAAGGTTGGCATTCCAATCGTGCTCGGTATCGTATTGGAGAATTTTACGCGCCAGCAACATCCCCACCGCTTTTCCGCCAATATAACCGGTACCAATTATGCGCGACTTGATTTTCAACAGGCCTTCCACAGTAAAATACTTGCGTGCCAGTTGCAGTACCCGTTCATCTCTGCCGATGATTCTTTGGCACAGATCTTCGACCATCCTGGCTTTTTCCGCATCACTGGGCTGCCCCTTCAATAATTCTTCGGCACGCATAAACAGATGGTGCCAATGATCCAGCTGCCGCTGAGGATTGGACATACTGCGCTGCCGCAACAGATCGGTGGCTTGACAGCTATTAGTTACCGGCACAAAATGTTCGTTGGATTGGCGAATATGGGGCAGAAACATGGTGGGGGAGTGGCGTTGCCACACTTTGATGGGATGAAATTGCAACTGACCATTTTCGTAAGGCAGGTTGATCATCAACTGGGTGGTGGAAAGTATTTTTGCTACCGATTTCAGCGACAGGCTCTCCCGTTTGAAGGCAAAATAGGCAACGGTATCCAGCTCAAACAGATACGGGCAGGTTACCTGAAAAAAATTGCCCAACATGCGATCGGTAGCCCAGGCTGTTAAAATATCGGTCAGGCAGTCAAATACATAGAAAGTGCCAACACCCTCATCGGTTATAATCTGATGCACGCGGGTGGCAAACGCCTCAAATCCACAGTAGGCATCTAATTCATGGATGGTAACTCCAGCGCGCGGTTCCACCAGTGCGCCATGTTTACCAAAACGCATATAAACCACTTTTCTGTTGTTGGCCAACGCCTCATCAACAAAGGGAGTAACGAAATGTTGGTAGTCTTCAATGCGATCAACTTTCCAGACCACGTTATCGCCTATACGTAGCCCATCCAAAATATTGTCAATATCGAGAAATCCGGTGCTTACCCAACGTTCATCACGCATAAAAAACTCCCTTGTCGTGCAAAAAAAACAGGCTCGTCAACAGCCGTCGATACTACCCTGAACAAAATAAGTTGTGCAATTAATTTTTAACACTGCCTTTTTATCAGCCG
>NBLX01000133.1 GCA_002084705.1 Desulfobacteraceae bacterium 4572_35.1 | reverse complement strand
GGCCGCAGCGGCCAAAAAGACCCTGATGCTCACACTTGCCCCCTTCGGCATCCTTTCCAGCGCCGGTGAGCTGATCGGCATCGGCGGCAATCTGACCTTCAAACCGCTGCCCTTCCCCCCCGGCAGTGCCAAATTGCCCGCGGACACAGCCAAGTACCTGCAAAGCATTGCCGCGCTGCTGCGCGACAGGCCGCAACTCACCCTGGCTCTGTGCGGCAGGGTAACCAGTGCCGATAACGCCAAAGCGGCGCCAGGCCAACCCGCCCCCGCGCCCCTCACCGCCAGGCAGATACGCACATTGGCGCACAAACGTGCGCTGGCGGTCAAAAATACCCTGCTGCGGCTGGCCGCCGTCAAACCGTCACAACTGTTGCTGTGCCGCGCTGGCAACCAACTGGCCAGCGGCGAACCACGCGTGGATATTACTCTGGAATAGGCAGCTCCCCTACAAGATAGACCTGTCACTCTTTAATGCCATCGATAATCCAGCCTTGCTGGAACACATCAACCGGGTGGAGATAGTGTTTTATCCTTGCACCAATGCTCTTTAGTGCATGCAGGCCACCAAGCCCTGACAAGCCACGAAAAAACCGAGCAGTGTCCCTGTTTTAAATTATTTTTGACATTGCCTGCGCAGTTGTGTTTAGCTACCACGCGACTGGCACAATAATTCCACAAAACAATCAGTAAAAATTTATAATCAACCAGGTTGCCAAAAGGATGAGGCGACAAGAAATATTGATTCATCTTCAAGTCTATGCATGACCAATCCCTACTAGTTCCATCCGTAAGTTTATCCAGCATTGATTCTTGGTTCTATCCCTGACTGCGCCTTTCTGAAATATCTGTAAACAAATTTATTTATCAAATCACTTTACAAGCGTTAAAACCTACAAAAAAGGGCTTTAAACGCTTGCTATTTATTGAAATGTTCCCGCCATATAAAAGAAATAATCAGAAAGGAATATCGCCAGATGGACACCGGTTTGGCAATAAAACCCAAAATGCAGGTGCGCAATCTGTACAAGGTTTTTGGCGCGTCACCCAAAGAAGCACTCGAACTGTTGCAGCAGGGAGCTGGCAAAGACGAAATTCTCGAAAAAACCGGGCAGAGCGTTGGCTTGGCCGACATCAATTTTGACATCTACGATGGAGAGATTCTCGTTATCATGGGACTTTCCGGCAGCGGCAAATCTACATTGGTACGCTGTCTTAATCGCTTGATTGAACCGACAAACGGCAGCATTACCATCGATGACTGCGATATTACCCGCCTTAATATTACTGACTTACGTGCATTACGCCGCAAAAAGTTCGGCATGGTTTTTCAGCACTTTGCCCTGTTTCCTCATCGCACGGTACAGGAAAATGTCGCCTTTGGACTTGAGGTACAGGGAGTAACGGCAGATGAACGGACACAAAAAGCGCGTGAAGTACTAAAGCAGGTTGGTCTGGAAGGATGGGAAAACAGCTATCCTGACCAGCTTTCCGGAGGCATGCAACAGCGTGTTGGTCTGGCGCGCGGTCTAGCGGTAAACCCGGATATGTTACTGATGGACGAAGCGTTCAGTGCCCTCGACCCACTGATAAGACGAGACATGCAACACGAGCTGGTGGCATTACAGGATCGCTTCAAAAAAACCATCGTCTTTATCACCCACGATCTGGATGAAGCACTGGAAATCGGCGATAGGATAATCCTGATGAAGGATGGTCGCATCGTTCAGATTGGTACCCCTGAAGAGATCCTGACCCAACCCGCCGACGATTATGTATCCCGTTTTGTTGAAAACGTCGATATGACCAAGGTACTCACCGCCAGTTCAGTGATGGTGCGAGCCCAGACAGTAGCCTATCCACGCGATGGCTTGCGTACCATGCTGCGCAAAATGCGTGATGTCGGGATAAGTTCAATCTTTGTAGTAAACCGCGATCAGTCGTTACGCGGTCTAGTGCTGGCGCAAGCATGTAACGACGCGCTTAAATCCGGGCAACAGAGTGTAGATGACGTTTTAATTACCGCCATCCCGACTACTTCACCTGACGAGCCGGTCACCAATCTGATTGGGCTTATGGCAGAAGCCAACCTGCCAATGCCGGTGGTGGGCAACGACGGGAAATTGCTCGGTGTCATTGTGCGCGGCTCTCTGCTGGCCGGCATTGCCGAAGGTGGTTGTGATGCGGGCTCAATAGCCAACATCAGCCGGGAAGGGATGGAACGATAACAATGCCAAAATTTCCGTTAGCTCATTACATCGATGTACTGCTCGATTTTTTAACCAGTCACTGTGCCTGGATTACCAGGGGAATCAGCAATGTTGTTAGTGCCGGTATGGACTCAGCCATAGATGGTTTACTCGCGCTGCCAAGCTGGGTGCTGATTGCCATTGTCGCCGGCGCCGCTTATAAGCTCGTCGGCAGGCGCATGGCATTTGGCACGGTGCTGGGGCTGTTGTTTCTCGACAATCTGCATTTGTGGGTGCCAACGATTGAAACACTTGTACTGGTGCTGATTGCCACAGCCGTGGCGGTGGCAATCGGCATTCCGCTGGGTATAGTGGCGGCAGTTTACGACGGCGCCAATCGAGTAATTATGCCTCTGCTAGATTTTATGCAAACCATGCCCGCTTTCGTTTATCTGATACCAGCCATACCGTTTTTTGGTCTTGGTCCGGTGGCGGCAATTTTTTCAACGGTTATTTTCGCCATGCCGCCGGCTATTCGCCTGACCAGCCTGGGGATTCGCCAAGTACCGGCTGATCTTGTTGAAGCTGCCGATGCCTACGGCTGCGATAGACAGCAAAAATTGCTGAAACTGCAAATCCCTCTCGCCTTACCAACCATTATGGCCGGAGTTAACCAGACCATAATGCTGGCGTTATCCATGGTGGTTATCTCAGCAATGATTGGTGCCGGTGGACTGGGTGGTGAAGTATGGAAAGCCATTCAACGGCTACAACCCGGCAAAGGATTTGAAGCCGGCATTGGCATTGTCATTCTCGCCATGATTCTCGATCGTTTCACCAACAAAGTTGGCCACAACAAGACAGAAAATTGAATGATTGCTGATATTTTAGTGAATTGGCTATGCAATCCCCATGAAACTTATTGATTATTTATTGCGAGCGCATCCATGTTGACGCTCAATTCTGTCAATCTTAAAATGAGGAAACACATGAAAAAGCAAAGAGAAACATTGGTACTACTCTGCTGCCTGTTGACAGTGCTGTTTATCGGTTTCAATGCGCAACCGGCTCAGGCCAGCAAGGGCAAAGTCAAACTGGTATACGTGGAATGGTCGTGTGCAACGGCATCGGCCAACGTGATCAAAGCGGTGTTACAGGAAAAACTGGGCTACACGGTCAAGTTGCTGCCGGTTACCGCTGCCGCCATGTGGCAAGCGGTAGCAACAGGTGCGGCTGACGGTTTTACCACCGCCTGGCTGCCAACAACACACGCCAGCTATCTGGCCGCGGTAAAGGATAAAGTTGACAATCTCGGGCCCAATTTGAAAGGTACCCGGATAGGACTGGTTGTCCCCGCGTATGTAACCATCGACAGCATTGAACAGCTTAATGCCAACCGGAGCAAATTCAATGGACGTATTATCGGCATTGATCCCGGTGCCGGTATTATGATGAAAACGGAAAAAGCCATGGAAGAATATCAACTCAGGCGTTTTCACCTGGTCGAAGGCTCAGGTGCCACCATGACTGCTGTACTCAAGGATGCTATTCGCAACAAAGAATGGGCAGTGGTTACCGGCTGGACGCCGCACTGGATGTTTGGTCGCTGGCAATTGAAATATCTTGACGATCCCAAGCATGTATACGGCGGTGCCGAATATATCAACACCATCGTACGTAAGGGGCTAAAAGAAGACATGCCCCAAGTGTACGCCGTGCTGGACAACTTTAGCTGGAGCCCGGAGCAGTTACAGCAGGTGATGGTTATGAATCAGCAGGACGGCAGCGATCCATACGCCAATGCCGTGCGGTGGGTGAATGAGCATCCGGAAATGGTAAACAAGTGGTTACCAAAGTAGATATCACGCAGCCATAACGCAAAATCATTCCGCAACCAAAACCGCAAAGAGGTACACAATCATGCAAAAAATATCCTGGCAACAAATACTGTTGCCACTGTTGATAATAACAATACTGGTCGGTAACGCCAGTGCGGCAACAGATCCTATTCTATTGGAATTACAGGAGCTTAAAGCGCGCGTAGCCGTACTGGAGCAGAAGCTTGCCGCGCGAGATAAAGCCACGCAAATCACAACCAGTCAAACTGCACCACAACAACCAGCAAACCGGTCAACCGCCACTGCAACGGAAACCGACAAAAAAGATATACATGAAATCGTTGCACAGGCAGTTGCCGCCAACAAGCCGGCTATCAAAATTGGCGGAGCGTTGCGGGTTAATTACGGCCTGAAGGATTGGGATGATACACAAAAAGACAAAGGTGGAGATTTTGCTTTTGATACCTTTCGCCTTAATCTGGACGGCTCCATTGGAGATATGATTTTATCAGCGGAATACCGCTTTTATCCTGAATACGATTTCAACACCATCCATCACGGTTATATCGGCTACAAATTCAACGACGTTACCCAGGTGCAGTTGGGCGTACATCAGGTACCGTTCGGGCTGCAACCATACGCATCACACAGGAACCTCCTATCGGAGAGGGCCTTTACGGTTCCCGTCTTCCGTCGAATGATCATGGATGCAATCCATATGGCAGCCGTGCCCCACAATATCCTTATCAATGTGGCAGTCATGGGCGGGCTGGAGCTGTACACCTGAACGGCGACTATGGCCCATTTAATCTGCAACTGGAATACATCAGCTACAAATACAATACAGAAAATCCTGTCGGTTTTGATGATGATACAATCACCCTCGGTGGTTATTCGTACAGTTGGGGAGCACCCGCCGATGCTGACATAGCTATTTTCAATCTATCCTACGCGCTACCAGTAAATTGGGGTCCAGTTAGCAATTTAACATTCTATTCCGACAACACCATTATCGCCCCCGCTAAAGATCGCTTCAATGATATCTGGCAAAATGTTGTTGGCGTAATGATTACCGCCGGTCCGGTTTACACCTATCTTGACATTATCTCGGGAGAAAACATGATTTTCTCAGGTGGAGACATGACCAACCCCGACAACAAGCGGACTACCAGGTTTAATGTAAACATCGGTTATTATTTTTAGCACGTTACAAAACAGTGTAGTTTGCACACATAAAAAAGCCCGGCATCAAGCCGGGCCTTCAACGGGTTATTTACCCCATTTTTCCACGATACGCTGCACCGCCGTTTCCACATTGGCGCGGTCGCCGAAGGCGCTGAGGCGAAAGTAGCCTTCGCCGCTGGGGCCGAAGCCGCTGCCGGGCGTGCCGACAACGTGGCACTCGTTGAGCAGTTTGTCGAAGAAATCCCAACTGGTCATGCCGCCGGGAGTTTTCAACCAGATGTACGGCGCGTTCACTCCGCCGTAGCAGGTGATGCCCGCCGCCTGCAACCCTTTGCGGATAATGGCGGCGTTGCCCATG
>NBLX01000132.1 GCA_002084705.1 Desulfobacteraceae bacterium 4572_35.1 | reverse complement strand
CCTCTTTATCTGAAAATCTAAAGTCACACGTTTCAATATCACAAGCACCTCTGTACCTGTACTCATGATTCCTGCCTGAGATCCTCAGGCACCACTTATCTGTCCAGTGCCACCTTTGACATTCTTTGTCTTTTTCACCGGGGCCGGGTTTATGTTCCTTGTAGCGGCATTTTAGGCAAAACTTTTTTGGTGGGTTCGCCTGGCGGAAATGTGAACAGAAGTTTTCTTTATTTAAGTTTTTGCAGTTCATAGTGCTCCATCTATATGTTTACTTACATAAGGCTCTTATATATATATTCTCTCTCTCTCTCTCTATATATATATGTAAGTACGTCTTTATTTGCCGTTTCATACCCCTGCAACACCCCTGCAACAGTACTTCTGCAACTGCAACAGCGTTGCATATATACCCTAAGCGTTGCGTTGCAGTTGCACCCACCTGCAACGGCAAAAAAGCACGTAAAAACATAAACATACCATATATGCGTTGCAATATATGTGTATAGGGGGTTGCAGTGCAACAGCCCATATTACCATCCATCATTTTCCTTGTAATCCTGCCCAACAACACCATATTTTGACCCTGCCTTACAAACAATGTTTTTTTCTTTCATTCGAGAAAGAGAGCTGCGGACGGTAGCACCATTTAGGTTAGTTTCGACAGCAACCTCTTTTGGTGTCATCTGTTTAGTTTTTAACACCTCAGTGATTACTAACCAATTCATATTGCCTGTAGCCTCATCCGCTGAAAATTCACCACGTAAAGCCCATTTCATACATTCAGCGTCGAAATCAAGAGAGAACTTATTGTTTTCTAACTCTCTCCCTGTAATATCAAGAAAACCGTCTGCCTTTTCTATATCATTGGAGTCTGTTTTTGCATGGTTACGGGACAGCAGTATCATAGCGTCAGCCGTACCCTGAATAGCAACACTGCCAATTATTCCGGCAAACGGGTTGTCTCCTGTTTGCGCTTTTGCTTTTGATTTATGGGTGATAGTAATAACAGCTATATGGTTTTCTAAAGCCCATTTATGCAGCATCAACTAAATGAAAAGCACCAGGCCACAAGTCACATTGTTGTTTTATTCTGTCTTGTACCCGCCTTTGCGGGTCTTCTAGGGATATATAAACCACATCACCCTGCACACATGCCTGCTTACCAAAAGCCTCACCACCGCTGGCTATGGCGTTACAAATATCAACAGCCATTAATGACTTCCCAGCTTTCGGGTCTCCAGCAAGGACGGTTAACCCTTCTGGTATTACACCGTCAACAGCCCATTTCACAGGTGGAAAAACTTTACCTTTCAATTCATCCGCTGAAATTAAGTGGTCTTTCCAGTTTGCAACAGCCGTAATTGACGTGCCAGACTTGCCCCTGCAATACTTAATTAGGCTATCAATTTCGCCCTTATTGCAAGCCCTATCAACCTTATCTCTATCTGGGCAGATTGCTTCGACAAGAGCGCATAGGTGCTGCTTTATTTGCGAATCTGCCCAATCTGTAGTCAGGATCAACCACCCACATGCAGATTTTAGGCCCATGTGTAAGGTGCCTTCTTTGAATTGACTTGTTACATAATCCCATGAAAATATTCCCTGACCCTCATCAAGTGATTTCCCGCTTTCGACGGCGTTGAAGATGGCAGACGGTCTAGTGAATCCGGTAAGCCGATATTCGTTTTTGTCGTAATACCTATAATCGAAATCTTCAAAACAAGCCTCGTTGCATCTTGGCAAAAACCAAGGCTGGCTAGTGGTGTTGTTCTCCACCACATTGCGTACCATCACCCCACGCTCGTGCAGCAGCGTGATGACTTCCTCTACACCTTGAGCCAGATCTTGTTTGTCTGTTATATCAGGGCAAGGAATTACAAGCCGCCATTTATGAATATTATTGGTGAGGTCATTGGAAAATGAGTTATAAATTACATGGGTATAGCCGTTTTCTTTTATAACATTGTGAGCGGTGACAAGTGGTACGCATGACGACCCGTTGTCGAGGGTCTGGTCGCCATCAATAATGATCAAATCAACAGACTGCATATTACCATCTGACCTGGCACCATCACAAAAACCACGGATAAAATAATCCCCGTTCTTCTGGCCTATTTCCGGTGTTGTTACAAGATCAACAAACTCATCCCAATCCTCTATTGTTTCGTCTGTTTGAGTGGTTTGGTATCCACCTCTGAAAAGCGATATTTTCATATTTTATTACCTAACCCCTCACATTTGTAAAAATAACAACAAACTAAACAAGGTAAAACATTCATGGTATCACCGCTGTTGGTTATCAATATTGACCTGAATCCATGCCTTAAAAATAGCACTGAATGTCTGTCCAGTTCGCTTAGATTCTGATTCTAGCCATTCATATTGCTTTACCGTCATGTTCCTAATCGTAACGCTTAAATCTTTCTTGCTCATAATGTTACCTCCTTTATGGTTATAATTTGGAAATAACATTATGTTAAAAAAAATAAACTGTCAATACATTTTTTTTATTGACACCCGCCACCAACCCAAGTAATATAACCAACATCAAGCCGAAAAAACATTCTCGTGAAAATGTTTTCACCAAGAACAATAAAACGGCATCTCTCCATGGAGGTCTTTCTATGGAAATTCAGAAGTTAAAGGATGTTGTCCGTGGGTCAGGTAAATACCTTATCTACGGGTCATCTGGCAGCGGTAAAACGCACTCTCTTTCCACTATGCCAGTGGAAAAAACCCTAATAATCAACGCCGAACACGGGTTACGTACCCTGGATGATATTTGCCCAGATCTTGATGTAGCGAATATTGATTCCTTGGATGATTTACGTGATGTTGTTGGCATGCTTGAGCCCTATGACTACATAGGTATTGATAGCCTATCAACCATCGCAGATTTAGCCCTACGTGAAGCTATGGAACTGTCAAAGGATGGCCGCAAAGCGTATGTGGCCATGGCTGATAAGGTTTTCGGAATTGTGGAAACATTTAATAAGATGCCACAGACAGTTATCTATCTAGCTCAGGAGGGTCGGGTCAATCCTGAAGAGGCTGGCTTGTTTAATTATTCATATTGCCCTGAACTGCCCGGCAAAAAGTTTGCTGCAAGGCTCCCTTACCTCTTTGATTTTGTTTGGTCGCTTCGTATCAGACAAACAGAGACAAAGGAAGGGCTTGTAACTGAGCGCCGTTTTCAAACAAATATGGATGGCACAGGGAGTTATTTAGCGAAGAGCAGATCACAGCGTTTTGATCTCTTTGAGGAAGTTAATTTTGCTTCCATTTTCAATAAACTTAACAAAAAAGGTAATTAATTATGGCAGATTTAAACGGATTATGGGGCGACGATGGCCAAGCAAAAATGGCAGATGATGCCCGTGGAGAGTTTACTGTATTACCTCCAGGCTGGTATACTTGCACTATCACTAAAACAGAGCTGAAGCAAACCAACTCTGGCGGCTCCATGCTGGTTGTCACGATGGAAACTGACGGCACTAAGTTGGTTGACCGCTTTAATATCAAGAATGCCTCTGACAAAGCACAACTTATTGGTCGCCAACAATTGGCAAAGATGGCGGTTGAAGCCGGGGTGCCTGAGCTTACCGATTCTATCCAATTACATGGCATGAGCGTTGATGCTAAAGTGGTGATTGAAGAGTTTAAGAGCAACACCACCGGCAACATGCTAAAATCTAATAAGGTTGCCGCTTATAAAAAAGCAGGTGCAGCCTCTGCACCTGCAAGCACCAAGCCAGCTGGAGGTAGTTGGTAAATGCTTGAGTTAAGACCTTACCAAAAGCGTGTATGTCAAAGCGTATGGGAAGCCCTGGAGTCTGGTGAAAACGCCTTGCTCCAGGGGCCAACCGCAATGGGCAAGAGTTGTATTGTTGCCGCTGTATCTAATAAATTAATAAATGTTCTCCCCAGTGGTAGGGTTTTAATTTTGGTTGATCGTGAAATACTTGTTTCACAATTAAGAGATAGCATTTCACGTTTTTACCCTGGCCTGTCAATCGGTGTTATTTGCGCTGGCGTATCTGCAAAAAAACAACTTGATTGTCAACTAACAATAGCCAGCCGTCAAACTATCGTTAATTGCCTTGACGAATTTGCACCAGTAAATTTACTCATACTTGATGAAGCTCACCTCGTAAACCCAACCAGAGAAGGGAAGAAACTTGATCAGTATGGCGTTATCATTGAACGATTGAAAGAGTATAATGATAATATGCGGTTATTTGGCTGTTCAGCTACACCGTATCGGCTGAATAACGGTTTTATCTATGGAAATAAACATCACCCAGCTGATAAACCATATTTTAATAATTTAACTGAGAAAGTGACATTTGCTGAATTGACAGATAACGGTTTCCTTTGCCCGTTAAAAGGTGAAATCTCAAATAATCAGATAGATTTATCAAGCGTTGCTATGGTGGCAGGTGACTATAATCTTGGCCAGCTATCAACCGTTATGGGCCTGCATATTGACACGATACAAGAGGCTATCGATATTCATGCGTATAATCGCAATAAGATTATGGTCTTTTGCGTTGATATAAAACACGCTGAAAAGGTGGCAACAGCTACTGGTGGCGTGTCTTATCACAGCAAGTTACTAAAAAAAGAACGGGCGGGTATTTTAACAGCATTTAAAAAAAACCAACATAGGGTGATATGCTCAGTAGCCACATTGACCACCGGCTTTGATGATCCTGGCGTTGATTGTATTATTATGGCCAGGCCAACGAAAAGCCCTGCTTTATTCGTACAAATGGTAGGACGCGGCTTAAGAATCAACAAAGGGAAAGAGGATTGCCTCTTAATTGATCTTACCGGCAACACCAAAGAGCATACGCCAACTAATAGTCTTGATAATGTTCATGTAACAATACCAAAAGGTGGAGGTGGTGAAGGTGAAGCGCCATATAAAATTTGCCCTGGCCTCAATAACGACGACACCCAATGTCTTGAAGAGGTACACCCAAAATGCTGCATCTGCCCTGAATGTGGTTTTCGTTTTGAGACAGAGATAGCCGCGGCTTTACCTGATACGCAGACAGTTAATTTCAGTGAGCCATTTATAAAAAAACCGGCCATGATGTATAGTGTGCTAGGTATGGAGACAACCATACACGAATCCGCAGCAGGCAAAAAATTATTAAGAATTGAGTTCCTGCTTGATACGCTTGAACAGTACAATACAGTTTCAGATTGGATATGTTTAGCTGATGAATACAGCGGCTATGCTGTTACCATGGGAATCGAGAAGTGGGGTTATTATTCAGATGAACAATGCCCAGACGAAACAGAGGCGGCTTTCTGGCTGTCAAAGGATTTCAACCAACCAAATAACCTGGAATGTACCAAGACTGAAAAAGGCTATTTTGAAATAGAGAAACGATTTTTTACTAAGAACGTTGACGTGCCAAATACCCCAGAAATGGACTTAGATGAAATTCCGTTTTAACAAGGATATTGAAGTTATGATAAAATTCAAAAGTTTTGCGTCAGGATCAGCAGGAAATTGCACGATGGTAGAAGTTGATGGTGAGCTGTTGCTATTCGATGTTGGCATCACGCTTAAACGGCTAAAGGTTTGCTTAGGTGAGGTAAACAGGTCAATAGATGATATAAGCGCCGTGCTAGTGAGCCACGCGGTTCATATTGACCACATCAGAGGCGCAAAGGCGTTATCAAATAAAATTGCCATGTTACGGTTGTTTGCCGAGCATAAACCAACACAAATACCAGCAGAGTTGCATTATTCTATACGTCATGGTGTCAAAATCAGTACTTATAGGGCAACTATTACGCCGTTTCGGTTATCCCATGATGATCCTTGCACCGGCTATACAGTGGAAGATAAGGCAGGCAACAAAATCGCAATCGTGGCAGATAGCGGATGCTTCCCAGAAGAGTCTATACCATACCTATTTGGCTGCGACCTCATCCAGATTGAGTTTAATTACGACCGAGACATGCTGGAGCAATCCCCATATAACGAAAATCTGAAAGATCGCATACGTGGCAACCTGGGCCACATGGAGAATAGAAAAGCTCGTGAGGTGCTGGAGTGTGTTGCTTGGGACGGGCTAAAATATGTTGTTCCTGCTCACCTGAGCGATACGAATAACGATACC
>NBLX01000131.1 GCA_002084705.1 Desulfobacteraceae bacterium 4572_35.1 | reverse complement strand
GTTGGAAATTACACCACTACCTATTTTGACAACCACCCGTTTTACATGGGCAAGTAAAGATTTGCGCATAGTATCAACTTATAGTTATAGAATATTTAGATTAGTTCGGATAAGAACCTTGACGATGACCTCGTTTATTCTTCTCGAAGCCGATCTAGCTCATTCCCAATCACAGTAACTAATTGTTTTAGGCTCTCGCCTGTTACTGCCGAAACTGCAAAAGTTATATGCCCAAGATCCTCAAAGTATTTAGTTAGCTCTGGAACTTGATCACGCACTTCAGGAACGTCAATTTTGGTTAGCACCACCAGCTGTGGTTTGCCTGTAAGTGATTTGTCGTAACGTTCCAGTTCGGCATTGATCATGTTGAAATTTTCGATAGGGTCACCTTCCTGCATACAGGAAGCATCAACCAAATGGAGAAAAAGATCGGTACGCTCAACGTGGCGTAAAAATCTTGTCCCTAACCCTTGTCCTTCACTTGCGCCAGCAATCAACCCGGGGATGTCTGCCATAACCATAGTTTTGAAGCCACCATAGGGAACCACCCCAAGGTTAGGAACCAGTGTTGTAAAGGGGTAATCGGCAATTTTTGGTTTAGCAGCTGACAGTGATGAAATTAACGTTGATTTTCCCGCATTTGGCAGACCAACTAGACCGATATCTGCCAGTAGTTTTAGCTCAAGGCGTAAAGATTTGTTCTCACCGGCAATTCCAGGTTGAGCATGACGTGGTGCGCGATTGGTACTGGTTGCAAAGCGGGCATTGCCACGTCCACCTTTTCCGCCAGGGATAAATAGTAGTGGTTCGCCAACTTCGGTCAAGTCGGTTAAGAGTGCATCAGTTTCATCGTCGTAAACCAGAGTTCCTTGTGGTACTCGCAGTTCCAGTGGCGCGCCATTTTTACCGTGCATATGCTTGCCCAATCCGGGCATGCCATTTTTGGCTTTGCAGTGGTGCAGGTAACGGTAATCAAGGAGAGTTGAAAGCGCTTCATCAACAACAAAGTAGACATTGCCCCCATCGCCCCCATCGCCCCCATCTGGTCCACCTTTAGGGATGAACTTTTCACGTCGAAAGGAGACACAACCGCGCCCACCATCACCAGCTTTTACTTCGATACGAACCTGATCAACGAATTTCATTTGTTTCTTTCTCTATTGATTTCAGTACTGCATTTTGGGTAGGCAATGGCTAAGGTAGATTGTCCAATCTTTAAATGCCTGAAACATAAGAGCCCGGTCACCGCAATTGCGATACCGGGCTCTTAGTTTGTTGCTTAACCATTTGTACCTAGGCGTTGTAAACGCTGACGTGTTTACGACCTTGAGCCTTGGTTTCAAATTTGACTACGCCATCGATTAGGGCGAAAAGAGTATAATCCTTACCGCAACCGACGTTGGTGCCAGGGTGGAATGTAGTACCACGCTGACGAACTAGAATAGAGCCGGCAGAAACTTCCTGCCCGCCATAACGTTTGATCCCGAGTCGCTTACCGGCACTGTCACGGCCGTTTCGGGTACTACCAGCAGCTTTTTTATGAGCCATTTGATTGTCTCCTTAAGCTTCGATTGCCGCGACTTTGAGTCGGGTAATTTGTTGACGGTGGCCGAATTTCTTACGATACCCTTGGCGTCGCTTGGATTTAAAGACAATAATCTTCTTGTCTTTTTCCTGAGCAACGATCTGTGCTTTTACCTTAGCACCTGGTACGAGAGGTGTTCCGAGTTTAACCTCTGCGCCACCGACCATGAGGACTTGATCGAGTTCAATGGTATCACCCACTGCACCTTCGATCATTTCGACCTTGAAAAGGTCGCCTTCGGAAACTTTGTACTGTTTGCCTCCGGTCTTGATCACCGCATACATTATTGTAAATCTCCTATGTCTTAAAAATGCAAACGCAGGTATTGCGCTGCAACGGGTGACTATATAGAGTGCTACCGGATGCTGTCAAGATAAAAACTGACATTATGTTTGTTTGGGGCGCGGTTTCTCAATCTGAAAAATGGTGTTTCGATGAAGATTGGAATATTTACATTTTCGCTTAGTTCAAGTATGATTATTTTTTTTAAGGAGAATATTCAATAGATGGATGAGCGTCGCCAGTTAGGACAGCAACTTGATGAAATCCAGCATCGGATTAAGGAGCTGGAGATTCGCTATGAGCAATATTTCGCTGGTATGGAGCGTCGAGAGCCTTACTATGAGCGGAGAGAAATTGCCAAGCTTCTGCGCCAGTTTACTAATCGCCATATTGTTTGGACCGATTTGAAATTCCGTTGTCAGGGGATTACTTCGCGTTTTATGACCTATGGGCAACACTGGGATCGTGTTTTGAGGCTGATGGATGAAGGTAAATATCATCGCCATGTAGCAAAACTGAGTTCGACCCCAATTAAAGCTGCGCTAGTTAAACGGACTGATCCCAATAGTGAAGCGACTAGCCTGCAACAAGAACTCAGTCGTGCTAGAGAAGCATGCGGACTGTCTGCCGGCGCACCGAGTACCGATAAGATTGCCACTTTTCTTGCTGCCCAACGGGAAAAAATTACCGCACGTTATGGTGACCGCCCGGTTGTTTTTAGTGTTGATAGCAGTGGTGGTAAGCCACGTATCAAGGTTAGCTTAAAAAAATAGAGACCAAATATATGCAAATTCTGATAGCAACGTTGCATGTGCGTCCATCGGCACAAGCGGCTCCACTCGCTGCCGGATGTATCAAAGCCTGCCTGCCACAAAGCCTTCAATCTCAGACTCAATTGATAGATTTGTTTCCAGCTACTGATATTGATAATTTATGTGAAAAACTCCTTAAATTTAATCCTAAAATAATTGCTTTTCCGCTGTATGTTTGGAATCGAATTCAAAATTTAGAATTGATGCAGTTGCTACGCCAGCAACGACCCGATTTGATAATAATAGCTGGTGGACCAGAAGCTAGTGCCGATTGCGAAAGATTGCTGGCTACCGGGGTGTTAGATGGTATTTTGCGGGGCGAAGGTGAAGTCGCTTTTGCTGAATTAATTACTCGTTTGCTTGCCGGTAAGTCGACTGTAGGTCTCCCAGGCTATCTTGCGGTTACCGATGCAATTGAAAAACTCCCAATTGCTGCTGTTTGTCCAGATTTAGCCCAGTTGCCTTCCCCATGGTTAACTGGGCAGTTACCGTTAGTAGAAAATGGTGGTGTCCTGTGGGAGGTAGCGCGCGGATGCCAGTTTAATTGCGCCTTTTGTTATGACGCGAAAGGGCATCAGGGGGTACGTCCTTTTCCACAAGAACGGCTACGTCAAGAGTTAGCTCTTTTTGCCCACCACAATGTCGCCCAAGTTTGGATCCTCGATTCGACTTTTAATGCACCTCCCAAAAGAGGTAAACAGTTATTGCGGATGCTGCTGGAATTGGCACCGCAGATCCATTATCATATTGAAGCAAAAGCCGATTTTCTCGACAATGAAACAATTGAACTTTTGGCACAACTCTCTTGTTCAATTCAAATTGGACTTCAATCGGCGACGGCAACGGTTTTGAAACCGCTTCACCGAAACTTAAATCGACAGCAAATGGAACAACATTTACGGCAGTTAAGTGTAGCCGGAATTACCTTTGGTCTCGATTTGATTTATGGTCTTCCTGGTGATGATTATGGTGGTTTTTGCCAAAGCCTTGATTACGCTTTGGGGCTTCAGCCCAATCAGGTTGATGTGTTTCCCCTTGCGGTACTTCCTGGAACTGAGTTGTATGAAAATCAGCATGAATTTGGCATCAAAGGTGACTCTTATCCGCCATATCTAATTCAGGCTAATCAGACTTATTCCGAAGCAGATATGCAAAATAGCCGTTTGCTCGCTGCTGCCACCGATATTTTTTATAATCGGGGACGCGCGGTGGGTTTTTTTAACCAGTTGTGTGTTCTCTTAAAATTATCACCAAGTAGTTTTTTGCTACAGTTCAGTGATTGGCTTTGTACGCTTAAGCAAATCGATCAAGATAAAATTTTGGCAGTTGAAGCGTGGGAGCCAGAAGCAATTTTCCCACTGCAACAACAATTTGTTGCCCATCTGCTTAAGACTCATACGCTTGCAAAGTATATCCCTATTGTGAGTGATTTGATCAGTTTTCATTATTTATGTGCAACGACTTTGCTTGCCGATGATTGTCTGCCGATAAGTGCTAAATCTAATAAGCATCAACGTTGGTATTTAAATCCTGTAGTTACATTGCATACGTTCCAGTATGATCTAGAGGATTTAGAAATGATGGGGGGCGATACGCTCAAAAATGTTTATCGGCAACTTCAGCCAGAGGCATGTCGAGTGGTGTTTTTGCGCCAGCAAGGTGAGGTGATAATTGAGGCGCTTGATGATGATTTTGCTACGTTATTGTTGCGGTCGAAATCGGCAAGCACAAGGCAACAGCTGGGGCAGGGTTTACCGACAGCTTTGGCTAACGAATTGCTCGATTTTGCTATTGCACAGGGACTCTTGTTGCCAACTATTTAAGCAGTAGATCAACAAAACCTTGATAAGTTTGACGCTTACGTTCTGAATGACCATAAAGGGTGGAAGAGAATAGTGCTGAAGCCGCATGTTCACCAAGCATCGAAAACAACTGGTAATCGATTGTTTCAAGTTGTTCTTTATGGATGAAAAGGCGATAAATTGCCAAGATACCGATCATTTGCTCGTGAATTATAAGGGGAATGGCAACAATTGGAGCATCGATGTCATCTGATCCATCTGCGATTGAGCCTTTATGGAAATAATTTTCGGTGCTGGCTGCAGTTTCTCCAAGAACCCCTTTTCCTAGCGGGATGTCGGCAAAATTTTCATTTTCTTCAAATCCTTCACCTGTCTCAAAGCTAAGGGTCTTGGTTTTTTTGTCAAATAGGAAGACAGCAAATTTTTCGGCACCAACAAAATTGATAACAACCTCTTTTATGATTTCCAGCGTTTCGCTCCGGTCAAGGGTGGAGTGGAGTCGTGAGGAAGCGATATAGAGATTGGTTAAGTTGTTGTTGACATCTTCAACCTGAACTAACTGATTGGCAAAGTCGAGGTTCTCCTGTTCTAGTTCACCAATTCGGCGTAAAGCATCATCTTGTTTAT
>NBLX01000130.1 GCA_002084705.1 Desulfobacteraceae bacterium 4572_35.1 | reverse complement strand
CACCGGATTCAGCGCCTACCGGCAGAGGAGTTCTGCAATTGACGATAAATCTGCGCGCCGATGCCCAGGCTCTGGCGATGCGCCATGCTGCGGGCAACCTCGCCATCAAACAGGTCGGTATACACATCGGTAGCGATATCTTTTTCCAGCAGACCTGAATCGATTTCGCACGCCCGCATGGACTTGAACATGAACTGCAGCATCACAGCTTCAAATTCCTCGCATGTATGCTGCAAGGCACTGTCATCGCGCGCCTCACCATTGGCGGCACGGGTCACGCCGGCACCATCGTTGATATACATGCGTGGGTCGACAAACAGATTCATAAAAGCCCTCCTGAACATGGCACCGGCACCGATGCCGCTTGTCCTTTTTCGACTCGTAATGCGACAATCTTTAGCACGGCATTGCAAATATTTTTAAGAGCGAGACTGTTTTGCCAATGCAGCAGCACACCATAAGATTACAGCACTTCCAGCTCAGCATGTAACGCCCCGGCTGCCTTGATGGCCTGGAAGATGGCGATCAGATCACGCGGCGTGGCACCTATGGCGTTAAGCGCCCGCGATACCGCACCGATACTGACCCCTTTGGGCAACACCACCAGATTACCCTCCTCCTCGGTGGCCACAGCCTGGGTTTCCGGCACGGCAACAGTGTTGCCACGGCGAGAAAATGCCCCCGGTTGCGAAACCGAAGCCGATTCGCTGACTACCAGATTGAGATTGCCGTGGGAAACCGCCACAGTAGAAATGCGCACATTCTCGCCCATGACGATGGTTCCGGTACGCTCGTTGACAATAATTTTTGCCCCCATATCCGGCTCAACCTCCAGATGCTCAATCTGGGCGATATAGGAGATGAGGGAATCCTGGTATTTATCGGCTACTTCCACCAGCATACTGGCACTGTCCAGCGGTTTGGCCACCTGCTGACCAAAGTGGCGGTTTATCGCCTTGGTCATACGCAGTACAGTGGTAAAATCCGGGTCGCGCAGACGATAGTGCAGAGCGCGGTGTTCATCGAGATGGAACGGCACTTCGCGCTCAACGATGGCGCCGTTGGGAATACGCCCCACGGTGGGGTGGTTTTTCTGTACTTTGGCTGCCTTGCCACCAAAGGCAATGGCACCAACGGCCAGTGGCCCCTGAGCTACGGCATATACTTTGCCGTCGGGACCATCCAGTGGTGTCATCAGCAGGGTTCCGCCGATAAGACTTTTGGCATCACCAATGGATGATACCAGCACATCGATAGTGGTGCCGGCCTTGGCGAATGGCGGCAACTTGGCGGTAACCATCACTGCTGCAACATTGTTAACTTTCACTTTGCTGCGGTCGATACGCATTCCCATTCGTTCCATCATGTTAACCAGTGACTGGATGGTAAATTCGGTGCTGGAACTGTCGCCGGTTCCATTGAGGCCAACCACCAGTCCATAGCCAACCAGCTGGTTGCTGCGCACCCCTTCAATATCGGCCAGATCCTTGATGCGGCTGGCGCCAGATACAGAGGGGAACAGCAAAACTGCAACCAGCAGGATTGCAACGACATATTTTCCGGTCATGACCATCGTTTCAGCTCCTAAAACGGCATTGTTTTATCAAGCAACTGCAGCAACCAGCCGGGCTGCTGTTTATCATCGATTACACCATTGCCGGTGTAGACGATATTGGCATCAAGCACATATTTGGAATCAACCACGTTATTGGGGGTAATATCTTGTGGTCGCACGATGCCGGACAAATGGATAATCTGCTGCTCGTGGTTGACGGTAACACTCTTGCTGCCCGAAATACGCAAAGTACCATTAGGCAGCACTTCCACCACCCGGGTTGTAAGTGTTGCCACAAGATTTTCCTTGCGGGTGGTACTGCCGCTACCCTTGAACTCGTTTTTGTAGCCAGCACTGATAAGATGGGCTGGATCGATGGCACTATTGATATTTTTTATGTTCTTTTCGAGGCCAAAAAACTTGGTCATATCAGCGCTGACGGTGGTTTCTCGATCGGTATCGGTGGTAGCCTTCTTGTTGGCCTCTGCGCGCTCGTAAATAGCCACGGTCAAGATATCCCCTACCCGTTTGGCACGATTATCGACAAACAGGCTGCCGTTGGCTGTGGTCCACAGCGAACCGGCTGTCTGCGGTACCGGCGCTTCTATAACCGGCTTTTCAAACTCCGGCAACGGTTTCAGTTCAGTGGGGTCGGGCTGGGCGCAACCCGCCGCCAGCAGAACCAGCAGCACAACAATCGCCCGCACGGTTATCTTCATTTCAAAACTCCACCTCTATGCGATCGCGGCCAGTTACCCGCCCCACAATTGTCTTGCGTGAGGCAATGTTGGTCACCCGGATTACTTCCCCCATGCGCCCGTCCTGACGGGCAATACCGGTGGCGGTAAGCAACAACGCGCCCCGGCTGGCAACAATTTTAACCAGCGCGCCCTTTTGCACCAACGGCGGGATATCAAGGTTTTTGCCCTGCACCACCTGTCCCCGCCGCAAAGCCCGTGCCACCCGCTTGCCCAGCACAGCGTCAAGCTCAAACAGCGGATCACGCAACTTACTAATATCGAGACGAGTTACCGTCACATCGGCGGAAGAGATAATCTGGCCACGGCGCAAGTTGCGGTTGGCAACCACCACGTCAGCCACCGCCTGCAATTTGCCGCTTACACTAAGATTTTTCACCACGCGACCATTCACCCGGCAGATCAGGGTAAACCGCCGACTGCCCAGCAACGCCGCCACCGCCGGAATCACCTCCACTCGCAACGCGCCGGCAGGCAGGTTAAACGGCTTGATATTTCCCTGGGGAACAAACTTGAATTCTACGCCGGGAAAGCGACGCTGCTCGCGGCGCAGATAGGCATCAATATAGTTTTGCAGATCTGCTGCACTCAGCCGCCGTGCGCCCCGTCGCACCACCACCTTGCGAGCACCATGCCAGCGCACGCTTTTCGCGTCGATCCCGGCCAGTTCCAGCTGATGAGCTATGTTGACCCGCTCCAGCCGAATATGCCGCCCCGGCGCCGGGGAACGAGCCAACCGTTTTTTTGCCAGTTTTTTCTCAACCGGCTGCAGCGTTGCCACATCGGCAAGAGTCACCTGCTCGCTGTTGACGGTAACATCGCTCTTAAGAGTAATATCCAGAGCAAACCCGCATGAAACGCTCAGCAATACCAGTGTTATGGCAACAACGAATCGGTTCACATTTTCCCCTTTACCGGACAGTATTACACCAGATTGTTGGTCATCTGCAGAATCTCATCAGAAGTTTTTACCGCTTTGGAGTTCACTTCATAGGCACGCTGACCGGCAATCATGTTGACCATCTCCTCCATCACGCTGACATTGGAACCTTCAAGATATCCCTGCGCCAAGGTGCCCAGGCCGTTCTCACCGGGGACACCGGTAACCGGCGCACCGGAAGAATTGGTTTCAGCAAACAGGTTCTTACCCAAGCTGCGCAGACCGGACTCGTTGCTGAAGGTGGCCAGCTCAATCACACCGATCTCGGTAGGGGTTTTGTCGCCATCAAGGAATACATCCACGGTACCGTCCTCGCCGATGGAAATAGAAGTGGCATTTTGCGGGATGGTAATCTGCGGCGTAATCAGATAGCCTTCAGAGGTGGTCAGGCGTCCATCACCATCCTGTTTAAGCGCACCGGCGCGGGTGTAAGCAGTAGTTCCATCGGGCATATCCACCTGTAACAAGCCCTTGCCTTCTATGGCAATATCCAACTCGTTGCCGGTCTCATACATATCGCCAACGGTAAACACCTTTTGCACCGCCGCAGTGCGCGAACCCAGGCCGACCTGAATGCCCGTCGGCGAAATCGTATCAGCGGAGGTGGAACTGCCCGGCGCCTTGCTCATCTGGTAGAGCAACTCCTGAAAATCGGCCCGGCTCTTTTTGAAGCCACTGGTGTTGACATTGGCAAGGTTGTTGGCGATAACATCGATGTTGGTCTGCTGACTCGACATCCCGGTAGCTGCTGTCCACAATGATCGGATCATGATTTATCTCCTGCTGACTATAGTGCGCCTATTTCGTTGGTTTTTTCTTCTATGCTGAAATAATTTTTCATCGCTTTCTGGTAGCTCTCAAAGCCGCGCATGCTGGTCATCATCACCACCACCTCCTGCATGGACTGGACATTGGATCCTTCCAGATGATGTTGCAGGATCTGGGCGTCACTGGACTGCTCCACCGCGGTACTATCGCCGTTATAGCTAAACAGGCCGCTGCCGCGTTTAACCAGCTGTGCTTCGTCAGGGGCGAACAGCCCCAAGCGTCCGGCTTCGCCGTCCTTGCCGATTATAACGCCATTCTCATCGATATTTATGCTGCCGTCGGGCAACTCTATGGGCTGGCCACCACTACCCAGCACCAATGCGCCACTGCGGGTAACCAGTTTGCCATCACTGCTGCGGGTAAAATTACCCAGGCGGGTAAAAAACTCCTGCTCGCCAACCTTGACCTTGAAAAACCCCTTGCCCTCGATGGCAACATCAAGGTCACGACTGGTCTGAATGGTAACACCCTCGCTGAAATCAATTTTTTTATCGGGGATATAAGCATAGTTGACACCGGCAGAACGATTGGTCTGCGTGGCCTGATTCAGCACCGCAGCAAAAGAGAGGCGATCCTTCTTAAAACCGGGCGTATTGGCATTACTCAGATTGTTGGTTACGGTTTCCACCGTTTCCATCCGTGCTAACGCCCCACTCAAGGCAGCATAAAGTCCTGAACTCATGTCATTCTCCTGTATTGACCGTCACGTTAAAATGCTTGTCGACGTTACACAGTAGAACCTTTAGCTTTTATCAACTGAAACGGAGAGTATACAGCTACTCTGCTTTACTGGAGGCGATACGGGCGAGGGAGACCAGTTGATTGGTTTCGGGCAGGGAGATTTTAAGCACTTCGGCAATCTGTTCGACACTCATGCCCTGAGCGGCAAGAGCGGCCACATGGCGATATTTATCGGGAGCACTGCCACCACTGTTGGGGGTCTGCAGACGGGTTTTCAGCTCGGCGCTGGTTATGACTGTTTCTTTGGCAGCGGCAGCGGACGGAGCAGCCGCCAGGCTATCCAGCTGATCTTCCAGGCGGGTAATCCGCTGCAACG
>NBLX01000129.1 GCA_002084705.1 Desulfobacteraceae bacterium 4572_35.1 | reverse complement strand
TGGTCGCCGTATTTTTGCGTCCAGCAGTGCGATCAGTGCTTACGATTCGTTGGAACAGGTGATAACGACTGATTTTAAGGTGTTTAGCGCGAACAGTTGTGAATTTGGTATTGGACAAGTAGAAGTGGTTAATTTCCATGAATTTCACTCATTAAAGGAGCAATTAACCAAGGAACTTTGTCGATTGAAGGAGCAGCGTGGTTTAAGCTTTGTTGGGTTATTGGTTACAGATATCGTTGCGGGAACAAGTGAACTTTTATTGTGCGGCGATAGAAACCTGTCGCGAATAATTGGCTATCCCCAACTGGATAATGATCTGTACGAATTGCGTGGTGTATTATCGCGAAAAAAACAGCTGATTCCTCACCTGTTGCGTGTGTTGAGCAGTGCTTGATGGTGAACATGGATTTGAAATGGTATCCCTGCAGTCTGTGAAAATGATTGCAGAGATTTTTTATTGGATAGAGGACATTGAGACAACTTACCCTTATCCGTCACGGCGCTCTGGATACTAAACTGGATGGCTGTTATGTTGGCCACTTGGATGTTCCGTTGAGCCGTGTTGGTAAAAATCAAGCGGTTACATTAGCCGAGCGGTTAGTTGGGTCGAATAGTTTATGCATTGATACGCTGTGGTGTAGCCCAGCCTTACGTGCTCGCCAGACCGCTGACCCTGTCAGCAACTATCTGGATTTGAACTACATTATTAAAGAGCAACTTAATGAGATAAACTTTGGTAGATGGGAAGGCTGGACCTTTGACCAGATGTGTGCTGATGATCCACAACGGGTACAACAGTGGGCAGACTTGCATGATAATTTCAGTTTTCCTAACGGTGAATCACATCAACATTTCAGCCAGCGTATCACCGAGGTTACTCAGCTGATTCTTGATAACGAAAAATCCAACTTGGCAATCATCACCCATGGTGGTGTAATCCGTAATTTGCTATGTGAATTGCTGGGGTTTTCGCCGAGAGATTACTTGAAATTCACCATTGCTCGTGGTGGCTATGCCACTTTAAATCTGCATGATAAATATGCCGAGCTGACAGGACTTTATAATGATTATACCTGTGCAATCTAAGGTGTCTGCTCCATCAAATAACCATATATTGTTTATAAGTGGAGGCGCTCGCAGTGGTAAAAGTTGCTATGCTGAGCAACGTGCTGAGGTTGTTGTAGGTAAGCGCAGTTATATTGCTACCTGCCCGGTGATTGATGCCGAGATGGACGAACGTATAGCTGAGCACCGTCGTCAGCGTGCTGGGAAGGGGTGGCACACCATTGAGGAACCATTACAGCTAGCGCAAGCTTTGCGTGATTGTAGTGACAGTGACGTAGTGGTTGTTGATTGCTTGACCCTGTGGGTTAACAATTTGCTTTATCAGGCAGAACAGCAACAACAGACACTTAGTGAACATCAAATTTCCATGTTAAGTCTTGATGTGATTGAGTCTGCCAAACTTGGCGAACGCACGGTGGTTTTTGTAACCAATGAAGTTGGTATGGGGCTGGTGCCAGCAAGTGCCGTTTCTCGCTGTTATCGCGATTTGATCGGACGCTGTAACCAGACCATAGCTGCGCAAGCTGATGAGGCTGTGTTTATGGTGTCTGGCCTACCGTTTGTCCTGAAAACTATCTAGGAAACTGTCTGGTTTAGCAAGATTGTTTGAATATGATTGATACGTTAGAGTCTCATAAATGTTGAACAGTTGCCGATATTTTATCATGGAGCATATGGGAAAATGAGCGAACAGAGTATTATCGATTTAGAATCAAGGATTGCATTTCAGGAGCACAGTTTGCAGGAATTGCATGATTTGGTAGCGGTGCAGCAGA
Source organism: Desulfobacteraceae bacterium 4572_35.1 (assembly GCA_002084705.1). Lineage (GTDB taxonomy): Bacteria > Desulfobacterota > Desulfuromonadia > Desulfuromonadales > Desulfuromonadaceae > Desulfuromonas. Next base: position 7,606 of record NBLX01000129.1, on the reverse strand, counting down.
AACAGTTGTACGATTTAGAGGAATTATGCAAGTTGTTGTTGAAAAAAGTTAACGCTATACCGGCGACAGCGGGGGAGGCGAGTAATAATGGTGATGAAAAGCCGCCCCATTATTAAAAAGTGAGCTGTCATGGATAAAAAATTACGTATAGGCCTAGTGCTGGGCAGCGGCTCAGCTCGTGGTTGGAGCCATATAGGTGTAATAAATGCCTTGGCACGTTTGGGGATAGTGCCTGATGTCGTCTGCGGTTGTTCTATCGGTAGTGTAGTTGCGGCATCATACGCTACAGGAAAGATGGATCGACTGGAGGAGTGGGTGTACTCACTGACGCGTCTTGATGTGGCTCGTTTGTTTGATATAAATTTATCCATGAATGGTTTTGTGGATCTTGAGCGTTTACAAACGTTTTTAACCAGCTATGTATGTGACGATAAGCAGCAGATAGAGTCCGTGGGAAAAGTTTTTGCCAGCGTTGCTACCGATCTTGAAACTGGGCGCGAAGTATGGTTTACCGAGGGATCTATGAGCGAAGCAGTCTGGGCATCAATGTCGCTGCCGGGAATCTTTCCACCGGTGCGGCAACAGGGTAGATGGTTGGTTGACGGTGGTCTTGTGAACCCAGTTCCAATATCTCTGTGTCGTGCTATGGGAGCTCAGGTGGTTATAGCGGTCAACCTTAATGGTGATATTGTTGGTAAACATTTTTATCATCAGACAGCTAAGGAAGAATCTAAGCCCGATGAAGAAAAAGTTGGTTTAGCGGCTAATTTAACCAAAAGCCTTAAGGAATATTCATCTTTATTGTTTCCCGCTAATGATAAAATCAGACCACCGGGTGTATTTGAATCGTTGGCCAGTTCGGTGAATATTACTCAGGATAGAATTACCCGTAGCAGGATGGCTGGGGATCCACCGGATATTATTTTAACTCCAAAATTGTCACATTTAGGGTTGTTGGAGTTTTATCGTGCTGAAGAAGCTATAGCGGAAGGGGAGCGTTGTGTGATTCGGATGCGTGAGCAATTGCAAGATATAATGGATGTAGCTAGCTATTCATTATAAATTGATATGCAATAAGCCTTGCCACGGGAAGTGCGTATCAACTATGTGAAAAAATTACGAAAGCAGTTGCTATGACAAAGTTGTTAAATCAAGCACAACAATTGAAAGCTATGCTGTGGGGTGATAACTCCCATCGGCGTGGAATGAATTTGTTACGTGTCCCTATTGCAGCGTTTATAACCTGTTGGCGCAGTAACTGGAGTCAAAAAGCTGCTGCCCTTACATTTAGCACTATGTTGGCCTTTGTTCCATTGCTGGCGATCATGTTTGCTTTGTTAAAAGGGTTCGGGGTTCATAACGCTATTGAGCCTCTGTTGATTAAACATCTTTCGATTGGTTCGGAAGAGGTGGTCAGCCGCATCGTTGAATATATTAATAACACCAATGTCGCCCGTCTTGGTTCGGTTGGTTTGGTGATGTTGGTTTTTACTGTACTTGGCTTGATATCCTCCATAGAAAAGAGTTTCAACAGCTCGTGGAAGGTTGCTGAGACACGAACACTCTTTCGTCGTTTTACCGATTATTTTTCTGTCGTTACTCTGGGGCCGCTGTTTTTGTTTGCCGCTATCTCCATGAATACATTTATTCGTAATCAGTATGTGGTGCAGTGGATATTGGATAAGCCGGTATTTGGTGACTTGTTGATGTATCTTTTTGAGGTGCTTCCTTTTGTGGCAATATGGTTGGCCTTTATTTTTCTTTATCTGTTTGTCCCAAATACTAAAATAAATATTATATCGGCAACATTGGCTGGGATTTGTGCCGGATCGCTGTGGTTGTTTACCCAATGGAGTTACGTTAATTTTCAGTACGGTGTTGCTAAATATAATGCTATTTACGGCACCATGGCGGCGTTACCGATTTTTATGGTGTGGATCTATGTGTCGTGGCTGATTGTGTTATTGGGTTTGCAGTTGTGTTGGGCACACCAGAATCGCCTACGTCTTGGACGCTTATTACAGCAGTGTGAAAATGTGCGCTGGCAACCGTTGCAGGTGCTTGAATTGCTGTTATTGATTTACAACCGTTTTGTGCAGGCGAAACCGTGCTGGCAGGTGGATGAGTTGCTGGATCAAGTAGAGATGCCGGAAGAAGTTGCCCATGCGGGTCTTGATCATTTAGAGCGGTATGGCGTGGTGTTGCAGGTAGAAAAAGATGATGATAAATCGTTGGTGTTACCCCAAATCCCGATTGAAAAGTTGTCGTTACCGGCAATATTACAGCTCGAAATTGATGTTGCTCATTTATCACCAGAGGTGCTGAAGGTAGCTGAACAGTTGCAGGCTATTCGCCGGGAGTATATTGGCAGATTAAGCCTAGAGAAGTTGATCGATAGCCGTTAATGCCTCCATTGCCCCTAGGGGGATGCTGGTATGTTGACCGCTGATCTAGAAAATCATGAAAACGCTGTTCTTGCGCATCGCTGCGAGCAGAGATCCAGCTGAAGTCACCAAACATCAGGATATTGGGCCGTGCTACCCCTTGACAGTATGGGCACATGGGTAAATGCTGTGCGCGCATGGTTTCAAGATTTACGGGGGTCTCCTCTTTGTTGTTCCAGATGGTTTGGCAGCATGGGCGTAAGCACTGTAAGTGGTGGATTGACCCGTGGACTTCAAGAATTTTTTGTGTATCAAACTCTGCTTTTTGAAATTGACCATCAACATTAGAGGTAACCACAAAGCTGTCGAGGTTGAAACGCTGTGACCACTTTTTTAAGATATTGAAACCAGAATGGGGTGTGGTTGATCGGTATAGATTGGTGCGGTGGCCATAAAAACCCCAACCAAAGGCAGGATCATCAGCAAAGTGGCTGGGGTTTGCGGCGTCATAAAAATTTATGCCCAGATGTTTATACATGGGATATGCTTGCCAAAAACCGTTATCGCCACGAAAGTCTGGAAGACCTGAATCGACACCCATGCCGGCGCCACAAGTTATTGCCAGCGCCTCGGCTTGTTCAATCAGCGTTGCTGCTTGTTGTATGTCTGGTGTTGTCATAATCCCTCCACTGTATAGTGTTTTGATTCTAGGTCTGTTGTTGCGAAAATGTTAAATTTTACATCCATGGAGAATATATCATAAATGCTTGATTGGTCTAATTATACGCAAGCCGATGAGACGCTAATATGGCAGGGGCGTCCTGCACCACGTTGTTTTACTTTCAGACGGTGGCGGCGTGCTTTATTTGGCATACTATTATTGATTGTGAGCTGCTGGTGGCAATATGCGGGCTATAAGTTGATGGAGCAGCAGGGCACGGCACTTGTTTGGAGTTTTGTGCCGCTACCGTTTGTTGCGCTGAGCTTACATTTATCTATTGGTCAGTTGTTGCTGGCAAGGGTTGAGTGGGAGCGGGTGTTTTACGCCATGACCTCTCGCCAGATCCTTGTGCAGTGTGGTATTCGGCGGACAAAAATAATTGCTATCCCTCTTAATACGCTGTGTTATCAGTGTTTATATCCCCTGGGGGAGCATTTGGGCAACCTTTATATAGAAGCAGATAAACGGCGCTTGATGCTGTGCTGTATTGAGCATCCGCACGAGCTGTATGGGCGCTTGCGGGTAATTATTGATAAAAATATTACGGCCGAGAATTGTGAAATTCGGCATTGATTTTATGGTGCTCTTTTGGTTATATCGGGAAATTTTTTATCTTGTTGGCTGTTGAACAGTTACTTTAAACCTATGTGGTAGTTTAATAATGTCTAAATTGTTTTATCTAGAAACCTTTGGCTGTCAGATGAACGTGGTTGATTCAGAATGGATCGCTACTTTGTTGGCAGAACAGGGCTATTCGCAGGTGGATCAAGCTGCAATGGCCGATTTAATTATTTTGAATACCTGCTCTGTGCGTAACAAGGCGGAGCGTAAAGTGTATGGACATCTGGGCAGCTTTAAACCGTTGAAAGATAAAAATCCCCAGTTGATTCTTGCTGTGGGTGGATGTGTTGCCCAGCAGGAGGGGCAGCGCTTGTTGGATAAGGTTCCCTATCTCAATATCGTTTTTGGTACCCACAATGTGGGTAAATTGCCGCAATTGCTTAAACGGGTTGAAGGTAGTGGGGGACAATATTGTGAGACGACACATTATCTTGGGGCGAAGCGTTTAGGGCAATTTCCACAACGAGACGAAAATGGTGCTGTTTCCCGTTTTGTAACCATTGTGCAAGGCTGTGATAACTTTTGCTCTTACTGTGTTGTCCCTTATGTGCGTGGTCGTGAGGTGAGTAGAGACAGCAGTGATGTTATCGCTGAGGTCAAAACTCTGGTGAATCAGGGGGTGCGAGAAATAACCCTGTTGGGGCAGAATGTAAACTCTTACGGGCAGAAAGGCTCTGGCGATATGAGCTTCCCCGAATTGCTGGAGCGAGTTCATGACATTGATGGTCTCCGTCGTCTCCGTTTCACCTCATCACATCCAAAAGATTTATCTGATGAGTTGATAGATTGTTTTGCCCGTTTAGACAAACTGTGTAAACACATGCATTTGGCGGTGCAGAGTGGTTCCAATCATATATTGCGTCAGATGAATCGTGGCTATAGCCGTGAGCAGTATTTGGAGCGGGTGCAGCGATTGCAACAACTGTGTCCGCAAATCAGGATGACCACTGATCTTATTGTTGGTTTCCCCGGTGAGAGCGAAGAGGATTTTGAACAGACGGTTGATTTGTTGGAACAGGTACGTTTTGCCGATGCCTACTCTTTTTTGTATTCACCGCGACCACAAACAAAAGCATGTGAACTGGACGATCCTGTAGCTGCCTCCGAAAAACAGCGTTGGTTTGAGCGTTTACTTCAGGTGCAGGGGCGTATCAGCGAGGACGTTTGGCAAAATGATTTGGGTCAGGTGCAGCAGGTGCTGGTTGAGGGTGGAAGTCGTCAGGGCAGTGGGCAGATGTTTGGGCGCAACCAGTGGAATCGCATCGTTAATTTTGATGGAACAGATGATCTCGTTGGCAAGTTAGTGTTAGCTCGAATTGACAAAGTCTATCGCAATTCGCATCTTGCTACTATTGTTGATCAATAAAGGAGTTGTGCAGCATGGAAAAAGATCACTATGACTTTCTTGAAGAGTTGTCCCGGACTCCAAGCCCTTCTGGTTTTGAGCAACCTGTGCAACGAGTTATCCGCCGTAAATTGGCGGGGATAGCAGACAATATTGAAACCGACGTTATGGGGAACGTTATTGCCCGTTTAAATGGGGGCGCTGGTGTCGTGGGGGAACGTCCACGGGTGATGCTGGCTGGTCACTGTGACGAAATCGGCTTCATGGTTAAATACGTTGACGATAATGGTTTTATCTATTTTGCTCCCATCGGTGGGGTTGATCCTCATCTGGTGCCTGGTCAGCGGGTAAATATTCACGCCAGTTCCGGCTCGATTGTTGGTGTGGTGGGGAAAAAACCTATCCATCTCATGGAGGCTAAAGATCGAGAAACGGTGGTCAAGTTTAAAGATCAGTTTATCGATATTGGTTGCACTAACAGTGAAGAGGTGTTGGCGTTGATTAATATCGGTGATCCGATAACATTTGTTCCTACTCTGGAAAGGTTGCAGGGTGAGTTGGTAACTTCGCGTGCTTTTGATGATAAAATGGGTGCCTTTGTTACCACTAGAGTGTTACAGCAGGTGGCGCAGCGTGGTGGTGCTCCAGTTGATTTGTATAGTGTTACCACTGTACAGGAAGAGGTTGGTTTGCGTGGTGCCAGTGCTAGTGTTTATGGTGTGAACCCCCATGTCGGAATTGCCGTGGATGTAGGTTTTGCCAGCGACTTTCCTGGGGTGGATAAGAAAGAGATCGGTGATTTGAGCGTGGGGAAAGGACCAATAATTGCTCGCGGAGCCAATATAAATCCAGTACTGTTTGATCTGCTATGTGGGTGCGCCAAGGAGAATGACATCCCCTATCAAGTGGTGGGTATGCCACGGGCAACAGGTACTGATGCTAACGTTATGCAACTTAGTCGTGGTGGTGTGGCTGCCGCTTTGGTGAGCGTTCCACTGCGGTACATGCATTCTCCGGTAGAGGTGTTATCGTTGTTAGATTTGGAACATACCGTAGCGCTCCTTACTGCTGTGATGTACAAAATAGAAAATAGTGCCATGTTTATTCCCATGTGAGCCGATGTGGTCTTGACGCTGGGTGTAGACGGCGTTAGTATCCCCAATTAATCCGAATTTGACTGAAATTTATCGTATAAAATTATCCCATAAATCCTGTATTGCATTTATTGCTGCAAAGGAGACTGAAATGCTGGATCCAGAATTGCGAGAAGGACTGACTTTTGATGACGTTCTTCTTGTCCCTGCTCATTCCCAAGTGTTGCCTAAAGAGGTTGATCTGTCTACACAGTTGACAGCATCGGTATCCCTTAATATCCCTTTAATGTCGGCCGCTATGGATACGGTTACAGAGGCGCGCACTGCTATCTGTATGGCGCGAGAAGGTGGAATTGGTGTTGTTCACAAAAATATGACACCTAATGAGCAGGCGCTGGTGATTGATCAGGTTAAAAAATCTGAGAGCGGGATGATTGTTGATCCCATCACCATGGATCCAGAGCAAAAAATATACGAGGCTTTGGCTGTGATGAAGCAGTATCGTATATCTGGCGTACCTGTTACAAAAAATGGTTTATTGGTCGGTATTCTAACCAACCGTGACTTGCGTTTTGAAACCAAGTTGGATCAGCCTATTGCCAATGTAATGACAAAAGAGAACTTGGTTACGGTCCCCCCTGGAACTACCCTTGAGGAAGCAAAATTCCATCTGCATAAGCATCGTATTGAAAAGCTGTTGGTGGTTGACGACAGTTTTGCCCTATGTGGATTGATAACAATTAAAGACATTGAGAAGGTACGTAAATATCCTTTGGCCTGTAAGGATGAATTTGGTCGTTTACGTGCTGCTGCTGCTATTGGTGTTGGTGTTGATTGCGAAGAGCGCGTTGAGAACTTGATGAAAGCCGGTGTTGATGTGGTGGTTGTCGATACTGCCCACGGTCATTCACAGGGAGTTATAGACTCTGTGGCTGATATTAAGCGCAGCTACCCTGACTTGCAGATGATTGCAGGTAATATTGCTACCGCCGAAGCTGCAGAAGCATTAATTAAAGCAGGTGTTGATGCTGTAAAGGTGGGGATTGGTCCGGGTTCAATTTGTACTACCAGGGTAGTTGCCGGAGTTGGTGTCCCCCAAATTACCGCCATAGCTGACGTTGCTAGAGTGACACATAAAGCTGGTATCCCCCTTATTGCTGATGGTGGGATCAAATATTCCGGTGAGTTGCCCAAGGCAATTACTGCCGGTGCCGATGTTATCATGATCGGTTCTCTGTTCGCCGGCACTGAAGAATCTCCCGGTGAAACCATCCTTTATCAGGGGCGTACCTATAAATCATACCGTGGTATGGGTAGCCTCGGAGCCATGAAAAAGGGGAGTAAGGATCGTTATTTTCAGGGCGATGTTGATAATGATATAAAACTGGTACCGGAGGGGATAGAGGGTCGAGTTCCTTTCCGTGGTACTCTGTCGGCCAAT
>NBLX01000128.1 GCA_002084705.1 Desulfobacteraceae bacterium 4572_35.1 | reverse complement strand
GAAGCAGTTGTTTCAACAACAATGGTTATGCGCCCGTTGTTGTTGAAACAACTGCTTCGTCAGGTGCTGTTTACGGATTGGACATCCATCATTCTGGGTATGATCCTGACGATCATACTAGCCTTTTTTTAAAGTGCTATGATAATGCAAATGACAGGATGGTTGTTTATTCGGATGGAGATATAAAGAATCATGATAATAGTTATGGCGGATTGTCAGACATAACACTGAAGGAAAACATTCGCCCTTGTACTTCGAAACTAAACGATTTGCTAAACGTAAAAGTTCGGCACTACAATTTTAAGGGTTATGATAAAGTAAAAGACAAACATATCGGGGTGGTAAGTCAGGAACTTGAAAAGGTTTTTCCCGGTTTGGTTTATACTGGTCATGATGGATATAAGGTTGTGCAGTATTCTTTATTTGTACCAATGTTGATAAAAGCAATTCAGGAGTTAAACCTAAAAGTGGAGAAAATCAATGAGCGAACAACAACAACAAATGACGATAGACGAAGTAGTGATGGCAGTGGGGCAAATGCAGTTGCGCATTATGATGCTTGAAAAAGAAAATGAAATATTGAAGCGTGATGCCGGCACCGGCGATCACATGGCAAAAACCGAAACCGAGGAGGTAGGAAAATGAAAAAGATTTTATTGGTTATCATGACGGTATTGATTGGGGTTCCGATGCTGGCGAACGCGGCAATGATGAACCTGCCTTGCTCTGAATCTGTATCTCCGAGCAATACGTTTTTGTTGCATTCCTCCTGTACTTCTTTTGGCAACTCCACCTGTTGCCTTAGAATTTTAGACAATGATCCGGCTTGGTTGCTGGCAAATTACAAGAAATGTAAGGGGTTGACGGAGAAGCAATGCTTTCAGGTGGTTGCGGTTGATGCCCAGCGGTGGGTGATGAACGAGGGCGACAGTGAGTCTATGGGGGATTACATGGATTATCTGCGCGATTGGATTACCCGAATCGGCGAAAGATACGAGGTTCAGGATATACCGAACCCAACACCACCGCCGCCTCCAATTCCCGGCCCCGGTCCTGCTCCCGAACCAGATGGGCAATGTGGCGTATATAAGCAAGCAATAAAAACGGCTATCGAGACTTTGCAACAAACGCAGTAATGCACAAACTATAATAGACAAAGGAGATTTAAAATGAATAGAAGCTCATTTTTAAATGGATTGATAAGTTGGATGAATGAAGGCGGTATGTGTACTTTTCACCTGAACGGATTGCCAACGCAGGGTGGTAGCATTGATCCATTTAAGCCGAAACCTGTCGTCAAGCCGACAGTGAAGCCCGATTTGCTGCAAGGGGCTGATGAGGTCTTGAACACTGTCAACGAGTTGTTTGACGAATTACCGGAGAAAAACAAGGCAGCCGCCAGAGCCGCAGTGAGGGTTATCAAAACCAATATCGCAATGTTTGGTGACGAGCTGGATGAGTATGTCAAGGGGCTGAAATAAGCATTACCAATGAACGAATAAGGAGAAATAGCCATGGCACAGAACGAGATACAGAAATACACGAACAATAATGATTTTTACAACAGCACAAGGAACCCGCTCGAAACATGGCGCAATAATTATGATGCATTGAGAAAGTTGAGTGATTTTTTGAACACAGCAACCGCTGCTGATTATCCAGACATCCCTTCGGCTACGCTGACAGCAGTGGGTGGCCTGAGAACACAAATAAATACATATCTGGCATCTGATGAAGTCGCAGATATGCTGGCCGAAGTTAAGAAGTTTACGAGGATTTAGCAATGCGACCTGTTGTAGTTATCGGCCCACCGAGAAGTGGCACATCTGTAATTGCGCGCTTGCTGCAAGAAGAGCTTGGAGTGATGATGGATGAGGGGCCGATAGCGAAACGCCCGCAAAATCCTGATGGACTATACGAAGACAAGGAGCTAATCAGGATTAATGAAATCGCAATGCGTGGTTGGAAGCCAGAAGTAGAGAATAAAATGAACATGCAATGGGCAACTCAATTTGCTGCATTTATAGCTAATCGAATGCAGCGATATGACAGGTGGGGTTTTAAAGATCCCCGAATGGTAGCTCTGATCCCATGGATGAAACAGTTTTTGATAGATGCAATATGGATTGTACCTATCAGAAAGCAGAAAGATATTGCAAAATCATTGATAACGAAGTTCGGTATGCCCAGCGCTATGGCAAGATTGTCAGTTCAAAAATCGTACAAATTAATTAAAGATGGATTAGGCAGGTGTCACGAAATAGATTTAACTTATATTCGGAAAGATAATGATCTGGTTTGTGAATTGCAGGAGATAATTAATGGCTAATGTAGAAAGAACTGGATCGGTATATACTGATACTGCAACTGGTACTGCTAATAATGATTTGACTTGTACTGTGCCAACTGATGCTGAGGCGGCGATTGTTGTAGGGGGTGGTAATTTCTATAACGCTGCTAATTTTAATATCCTCAACTTTGATGCTGGAGTGACTATTGATTTTGACGAAATTATTACCAACTCCAATACAAATAATGGCACACAGCAAGCTTACTCAATGCTTGATACTGATATCAACTGGCCTGGGAGCGGTTCAAAAACTCTTAAATGGTCTATTGATGATACTGCGAATTGGATAACGGTCCTATTTTTTGTCAAAAACATTGATAAGGATTCTTTGATTGTCGATACGTCATCTGGGTACAACGATCCAGGCACATATTGGGAGAATCCATCGTTGAGTGGCATGACAGCAGCGGACTTAGCGATTGCTGCTGCTTTCATCTATTCTTATAATAGCGGTAGCGTTGACGCTGACCCAACCAGTTACGGGCAAACTGCGATTTACGAATCGTCATCAGGATCGGATTCTATGGGGATAGGTGAGGAATTAGGTGAAGATGTATTGCGCCTTGGTTTCTCTAACGCTGATGATTACTTTGGCGCTATCGCGTTTGGCATCAAAGCAAAATCATTATCACTAACACAAGAGGGCTATCGTGTTCGTAATGATGACGGCTCAGAAACAACGGCTACGTGGAAGGCGGCACAGGACACGCCTGCCACAGGGGTATCTGCATCTCAAAATGTGCGCTTGCGGGTTATTGTAGATGCGGAAGGCGACGCTCCAAGTCAGACCTATAAATTACAATATAAGCGGAATGGTGACGCCGCAAGCGAGTGGCGCGACCTACCGGAGGCATAAATGGCGTTAGTGATAGAATCAGGTGATTGTACACAAAGCGGTAACAATACCAGTTTATCAACATTGCCGCTAACGATGCCGTCCTATGCAGACGGCGACCTGATTATTGTCAACCTTGGTTTTTGGCAAAACAATAACGATACTACTGCTATTACTTGGCCATCCGGTCCTAACTCAGAAACCATAACGAGTCTTGAAACCGGTTACGGTGGCTCTGGCGATTTTGACTTACCAATGATTGCTTTGGGTTGGTTTATTGGTGATGGCTCTTATGCTGGCGGCACATTTAACATCACCGTTAACAATGCTACACGTTTTGATGCCGGTATAATTGTTGTGCCTGACGGCGAGTTTGATGATGCCAAGCCATTAAGTACTGCCCTTGATAAGGGTTATTCAACGGCAGATGACACCACCCCTGATTTCGAGGCCTTTACGGCTAATTCTGACGATGCTGATGGTAAACTGGTTTGCTTTGTATCAGTCGATCAAGACCCCATATCGGGAACACCAACTGGCTGGACAGATTGGATTGACCATGACCAAGGTCGATCGTCTATTGTACTGTCCGGTAGAGACTCCGCTGTTACCGCAAGTGAATCAATTTCTGCTTCTGGTGGGTGGACTATCGCCAACGATGCATGGACAGTGTATGCTTACATCGTCAGAGCTAAACCCGCCGGACCAACTATCACAGACGTAGAATCAGACGAGGACTACGACGATAAAGATACTGGGATTACGATTACTGGTACAACATTCGGAGCTACAAAAGGCAGTGGCAAGGTTGAGATGGGAGACTCAGCAACCTATGCCACCGCAAACAAGGTTGAGCAGACCACTACCTCATGGGCTGATACCTCAATAGATTTTACCGCAAACCTTGGAAGTCAATCACCAGGCACAAAGTACATATTTGTTACTGACGACGATGATAACGTAAGTTCGGGATTTGAGGTTACTGTTCATCGGGCCAATGCTTTTACGATGTCGTTGTCTTCAAACTTTTCGCCGGGCGTCACGACAGCACAGCTCACAGCACCGTCTGGTAAAACGACAGGTGATTTTAGCGCAGGGCGGATCGAGGAAGTTAATAACCCTACCAGCGCAGTAGATATTGACGAAGATGAATACACAGAAATAGAGTGGTGTTTTAAGGGCACTGCTAATGTTGAGGAAGTTCAATATGATTTTCGGGTATTGGCTGATGGTGAGGAGCTTGACACCTATTCTGTAACGCCAGCGATTAGCATTACGCTGGCCGATGAGCTCACCGCTAACGGCATTACTGGTGGAGCGCCAACGCTCGGGGATCCTACGCTGGCGCAGACGAATGCGCTTTCGGCCGCGGGGCTGACATCCGGCGCACCAGTTTTAGGTTCGCCCACGATAGGCCAAGTCCACGCGCTCGATGCGGTTGGCATCACTACTGGCAATGTCGATACCGGCAACCCAGCCGCGGCTCACATCCACGATCTGACGGCATCCGGGCTTACAGCAGACGCGCCTGTTGTTGATTCCGCCGCCATCGGGCAAATCCACGTTTTATCTGCTCCGGAATTATTAAGCGGATCCCCGGACATTGGCACCCCGGGCATGGGGCAGACGCACGGCATCGCGGCTGACGGTATAAGCGCCGGAAACGTTGACCTCGGCACCCCGGATATAGGCCAGGCGCACGACTTAACCGCTGCCGGGCTCGTTACCGGAAACCCAGAGGCCGGGGCGGCTACCATTGTGCAGGTGGTGGCGCTTTCGGCCTCGGGGCTGGCTTCTGCCGCACCAGTTTTAGGTTCGCCCACGATAGGCCAAGTCCACGCGCTCGATGCGGTTGGCATCGCTACTGGCGTGCCTGAGATTGGCACGCCTGGCATTGAGCAAATCCACGATCTTGCGGCGGCAGGTATCGCCGCTGGCGCGCCTGATATCGATCAGGCCACGATAGGCCAAGTCCACG
>NBLX01000127.1 GCA_002084705.1 Desulfobacteraceae bacterium 4572_35.1 | reverse complement strand
TGTTGTCTCGCCAGAGGCAATGGCAGGGTAGCCACGTTCGGAAAGGATAACCGCTGAAAGCATCTAAGCGGGAAGCCCCCCTCAAGACAAGATTTCCCTGGAACATATGTTCCCTGAAGGTCCGTTGGAGACTACAACGTTGATAGGCCGGGTGTGTAAGTGCAGCAATGCATTCAGCTAACCGGTACTAATTGACCGTGAGGCTTGACCATAAAAAGTTTTACCAGAAGGCTCAGGGGACGGATTAACGTCCGTCCCCTGGACTTCGATATCACTACTTTCAAACCAGCTTGATGCAGCAAGCAGCGTTTCGTGGCAAGATAAACGTCTTAGGCAATTGACAGAAAAGTTTATAAGAAAATACGCTTTTCGGTGGCTATAGCACAGGGGTCACACCTGTTCCCATCCCGAACACAGAAGTTAAGCCCTGTTGCGCCGATGATACTGCATGGGAGACTATGTGGGAAAGTAGGTCGCCGCCGAAATTTTTACCAGAAAGGACCCACATTGGTGGGTCCTTTTTTTGTTTTACGGCTCGTTATTTTTCTGGCTCAATACCGTAAGCCTTGATTTTGCGGTGCAGGTTGGAGCGTTCGATGGCGATGACTTCGGCCGTGCGGGAGATGTTCCAGTCGTTTTCTGCCAGCTTCTGGCGGATAAATTCGCGCTCAAACAGCTCCTTGGCTTCTTTGTAACTGTCGGCGGTCAGATTGAGGGATGTTATCTCTGCCTGGTCGTCCTGTGGGCATGATTGCCAGCGCTTCGTCGGTGATGGTTTTGGTCTCGATGTTCTCTTTTTTGCAGTAGTTGTCGATAAAGTAACGCGCCAGTAATTCAATATCATCCTGGCGTTCGCGCAGGGTTGGCACCTGAAATGGCAGTACGTTGAGACGGTAAAACAAATCTTCACGAAATCTGCCTTGATTGATCTCCTCTTCCAGATCCTTGTTGGTGGCGGCAATAACCCGTACATCCACTTCTATCGGTTTCTGTCCGCCGACGCGTTCAAATTTTTGCTCCTGTAATATGCGCAACACTTTGGCCTGGGTTTTCAGACTCATGTCACCTATTTCATCGAGGAACAGGGTTCCCTCGTTGGCCAGGTCGAATTTCCCCTTACGCATGGTTGTTGCGCCGGTGAAGGCACCTTTTTCGTGGCCGAACAGCTCAGATTCGATGAGATCTTCGGGGATTGCGGCGCAGTTTACCTCAATAAATGGTTTGTCGGCGCGCTTTGAGTGTTTGTGAATAGCCCTGGCTACCAACTCCTTGCCGGTACCGTTTTCGCCGGTTATCAGTACCCAGCCGGAAGTCGGTGCGGCTATGGCAATCTGCTGCTTGAGCTCCAATATCGGCTGGCTTTCCCCGATAATCTCCTCACCGCCGCGGATTCTCTCTTTTAGACTGCGGTTTTCAGCTACCAGTTGATTGATTTTCAGGGCATTGTGGATACATACCAGCAGCTTTTCCAGTGACAGTGGTTTTTCAACAAAATCGTAAGCCCCTAATTTGGTGGCGGTAACAGCGGTTTCGATGGTGGCATGGCCGCTCATCATGATTATCTGTAGATCAGGGTGTAATTCGCGCATTTTCTTCAGGGTTTCTATGCCGTCCAGCCCCGGCATCCAGATGTCAAGCAGTACCAGATCCGGACGCTCTTCCTGCACCATGGCGATGGCGCTTTGTCCGTCCTTGGCGTTATCTACTTGAAAACCCTCATCTTGAAGTATCCCTTTAAGGCTTTCGCGGATATTTTTTTCATCATCTACTATCAGTATTTGCGTCATCAGTCGCCTCTGTGGAATGTGGCTGTGCCCCCATGGGCAGTTCAATAATTATCTGTGTTCCCTGTGGTTCGTTGTCCTTGACGCGGATGTAGCCGTTGTGGTCAGAGATAATGGTGGAGACAATGGCCAGCCCCAGTCCGGTACCGCTGCTTTTGGTGGAAAAATACGGCTCAAACAGGCGTGGTTTATCGGCCTCGTTAATGCCGCAGCCGTTGTCGCTTATGGTCAAGGTAACCATATCCAGCTGCGACATCACCTTTGTACTCAAAGTGATTTCCCCCTGACCCTTGATCTGTTCCACGGCGTGAACGGCGTTGTCGAGCAGATTTATTATAACCCGTTTGAACTGCTCCTTATCCAGCTTAAGCGGAATAATTCTGGTTTCGGTGTCAAATTTAAAGATTACATTGCGGTGGCCTTCCTGATACAGGAACAGGGTTTCACTGATAATGGCGTTCAGATCCTGCAAGGTAGGGTTGCTGGCCGGCATGCGGGCAAAGTTGGAAAATTCATTGACCAGATTCTTTAGATCTTCGACCTGGTTAATAATCATATTGGTGCATTCATCGAATACGTTATCGCCTTTGCTGAACCGTTTAAGATAACGCCGGCGTAGGCGCTGTGCCGATAATTGTACCGGCGTGAGGGGATTTTTGATCTCGTGGGCGATACGGCGTGCCACTTCGCGCCAGGCTTCCATGCGCTGCGCCTTCTGCAGTTGAGTCAGGTCGTCAAAAACGATAACGGTACCCATAAACTGGCCATTTTCATCGTGCAGACTGGTGACATTGAGCAGCAGGGTCATCTGCTGGCCCTGAATGCTCAAAGAGATCTGGCGTTTAATCGATTCCTTGTTGGAACTGAGCAACTCACCGAGAAAACCGCGTATGATCTGCAACTGATCCTGATTGACCACCTCCTGATATTTTTTGTGCAGTACCCGGCCACCCTTTATCTTGAGCATGGTTTCCGCTGATTTGTTGATGGTGGTGATTACTCCGTCACTATCGAGGGAGATGATGCCGGCGGTAACGTTTTTCAGGACGATCTCCATGTAGCGGCGGCGTTGATCCAGTTCAATGTTGGAGTTTTGCAGTTTGTTGTGGGCGTCTTTTATCCGTTCCTGTTCGCGGCGCAGATCGGCGGTCATTTTGTCAAAGGCGTCGATAAGGATACCGATCTCGTCATCACTGGGTATGGGTAGAGTGACATCAAGGTTGTCAGTGCTGATATTGCGGGTGGCGATAACCAGCTCTTGCAATGGTACCGTAATGCTACGTGCCAGGCGAAATCCCAGCCAGGTGGCGAGGAAGATAATCACCAGGGCGATGAGGAGCAAAATGGAGATGTAGCCCTGTTTCACCTTGCCGCGCAGTTGCTGGGCGCTTTTATACTGCTGGTAAGAAGAGGATATCTCCTGCATTTTGTTGACCAGCGAATAAGGAACATAGTAGTTAACCACCACCACGCCGACGCAGTCCTTGGGGTTCCAGTTGGAATGTATGGGGACAATGCCGCGAATCAAGTCCGCCTTGCCGGTGGGGGTTATGCGGGTAAAGCGTTCACCGCGCAGGGCAGCGGTAATCGCTTCCGAACCGGGGTCGGTAAACTGCCCAAGCGGGATGGCAGGATTGGCGGCGCGTACCAGTTCCTCGTGGGTGGCGGAGAACACCTCGACCACGCCGAGGTTGTATTCTTTTTGCTTCTGTTTGATGAGCTGGCGCAACTTGTCCAGGTTGCCTTCGTTTAGAAGCTTGTTGTTCTTGATGTTGGTGGCTAGTTGCTCGGCATAGTACAGAGCGTTGGTAGCGGAGTTTTTATAGTACGTTTGTGCTACCGCCAGCGACTCGCTCAGTGCTGTTTCAATTTCGGAACTGAACCAGCTGTCGATGGATTTGGTGATGAACCCGGCCGAGGTAAAAAACAGCAGCATGGTGGGTATGAGCGACAGCAGCACAAAGGTGAGTACCAGCCGCGCCCTCAGTTTGGAGCCGGGCACATTGCGGCGGCGCTCCATCACCATTTTGAACAAGTTGCGGATAATCAGGAACAGAAACAGGACGATCAGCAATATGTTGATGTTGGTCAACACCATCACCAGCACATTGTTGGACAGCTGCACACTAGCGGCCAGATCGAAAATCTGTTGTTTGAAAAATGGGTAGGCACCCAGCAGCGCCAAAACCAGGACGATTATCCCCCATTCTCTGCGTCTTTTACGTGTTTCCGGTTTGTTGGCAGACATGCGCCACCCTTGATAGCCGCGCCGCTACGAGGCACGGTTATTGTGAAATAAATCAATCGCTTAAGCGCGCATCATTACATGTATTCGCCATTGGTGCAATGCCAATAAAAAAGGCAGCCAAAGCGGCTGCCTTAAAGTTTATCTGATGGATGCAGATATCAGGAATCCGCCCAAGCCAGTTCAGGTTCCAATACTGGCGCGGCGGTTTTGAGTGTCTGTTGCAGTGCCGCATGACTGAATTCAACGGTGCGCCAGCACTCCGGCGTGGCCAGGATTTTTTCCACCATTTTGTGATTCATGTCATGACCAGCTTTGTACGATTTTATGTGGCCGAGGATGGAATGACCGAGCAGGCTGAAGTCGCCGATGGTATCGAGGATTTTATGGCGGACAAACTCATCGGAGTAACGCAGCCCATCCTCGTTGAGAATTCGATCTGCGCCGATTACCACAGCGTTATCGCAGCTGCCGCCGCGCGCCAGCCCACTTTTTTTGAGCTGCTCAACCTGCTCGTAAAAACCGAAGGTGCGCGCCGCCGCTATCTCACGGCAGAACGTTTTTGGGGTAACCTTTACCGAGCGATACTGCCGTCCTACGCACGGGTGCTTGTAGTCGAGGTCAAAACTGACACGGCAGAAGCGCGACGGAATAATGGATATCCGCTTGTCGCCTTCAACCAGTGTAACTGGCTTGCTGATGGCCAAAACCTTGCGGCTGCTATTGAGGCGGGTGATGCCGGCATCGCGCAGTAATTGTACAAATGGCAAAGCGCTGCCATCCATGATTGGTACTTCAGGACCGTCGATATAGATATGCAGATTGTCGATATTGAACGCTGCCAGCGCTGCCAGCAGATGTTCTATGGTCGAGATGGTGACGCCATCGCAACCGATGACTGTTGCCATACGGGTATCCACAACATTGGCTGACTCGGCGGCAATGGATAGCGTTGGTGCAACATCGGTGCGGTGAAACACAATACCAGTACCACTCGCAGCCGGACGCAGGCGCATGGTTATGTTGTTACCGGTGTGGAGACCGATGCCGCTGATGCGAATCGGCTTGCTGATAGTACACTGACAAATCATCAATTATCACCTTTATACGGGTTGATGAAACTACCGTTGCCGAGTGGCCTGGCACCAACTTTATGGCTGGCGACCGCACTGCAACGACAACGCGCCCCGGATATATGCATTTTATGTGCCACTTTTCTGGGATGGCGTTGGCGCGGCACTTTGATCTGCTATGGCAAGATGATGTGGTGGGGCATGGTGTCGCTGATGCACATTAATTGTGGTATTTGTGCTACAGACGCCCGGAACGGATAATCCCCAGTGCCAGCCACAGCCCCAGTGCGCCGGCCAGCAGGTAGCCAAGTAGCCCCAAGGCAGGAATGCCGAAGATGTGCGGACCGCTGTCGCTGCTGATGATCAGCGATGAGGCGATGATGAGAGCTCCGATGATAAAACTGAACGACAGGCGGTTGCTGGACTTGTCCAGGTCGGAAATAAGTTTGTCGAGGCCGCGGTGTTGCAGATTTATCTTGAAATTATTGCCGTTTACGCGCAGCAGCAGATCTTTGATCTCACCAGGCAGGATGCGCAGGATATCGGCGTAGGCTCCGGCCACCTTGCCGGCTTCCTGGCTGATATAAAACGGCGACAGCCGCTGTTGCAGCAGCTTGGTGACCAGCGGTTGTAGCTGCTCCACCAGATTAAACTGCGGATCCAGCTGGCGGCCGATCCCCTCAATGGTGATCAGCGCCCTGGCCAGCAACATCAGATCGGCGGGAAAGCGGATGTGGTGGCGTTGCATGATGCCGATAAACTCGTTGATGAGTTTGAAGGTTTTTATCCGCGCCAGCGGTACCATAT